>JABHBC010000203.1 GCA_018674025.1 Flavobacteriaceae bacterium | reverse complement strand
ATCAATAAGTCTTTTGTTTGCAGGATTGACTAAGTTAATATTGTTTTTATGATTAGTCCATTTGTCTTTAATAGGACCTTTAGGTTCATTGGATATTAATTTTGGACTAAACTTAAGTTTTGGACTTGATTGTAACTCCTTTAAATATTGTTCAAATTTTTTTGCAGCTTGGTCAATTAATGAATTTTTAGATTTAAAATCTTTATCAGATTTCATAATAGGGGATCTGCAATCCTTTTTATGCCAATTGGTATCCCAATCTTTTAATTTACATTTTACACCAGTACTTTTTTTGATGATTTTAGGAGTGGTGTTATTCGCTTTATGATAATACCTAACACAAACAAGCAGTTCTTCATCGGGGGTATATTCTTCTTTAGGTTTTCTATAATTTAAAGAATAAGTAATTTTGTTCATATATTGATTTGATTATGTGTTACAAAATTAATTAAAAAAAATTTAACACACACATGTTTATAAATTATAATTAATGATTAAAAAAATGAAATAAAGCAATAAAAACAAAACCTAATGGAATGCAAATTGAATAGAAATAACTTATGATTTGCAAAAGTTTTTTTCTACCAACAGTAGACCCCATTGATTGAAACGCAGAGGTAAATCCATGCAATAAATGCATAGATAAAAAGCAAAAAGCGATACAATAAAATATCACTCTGGGTGCATAAGAAAACTTATGTTGAAGCTCTGTAAAATATCTGAATTCTCCATTATGCAAACCGGACCAATCATTGAGAATAAACTTAGTATTCATTTCTGGAAACCAGAAATCTATAAAATGTAAAACCATGAATGATAATATTGCTAGTCCACTCCAAATCATATTTCTGCTCATCCACGAAGAATTAGCACCACCATTGTTATATGCGTATTTAACTTTTGAGGATCTATAATTTTTAAATTCTAAAATAAAACCCATTACAAAATGAAAAATAACACCAAATATAAGTATAGGCTGAAGAACGAACTGAACTAATGGATTGGTACCCATAAAATGAGATATTTGATTAAAAATTTCAGCACTAAATACAGACGTTAGATTAATTGCAAAATGTTGTAACAGAAAAACCATTAAAAAAATAGCTGAAAGAGCCATTGATACTTTTCTAGCAATTGAAGAATCAAAAAATAGTGACATTAGTTATATAATTAATTATATCAATTGCAAAAGTAACACTGAAAAAAATGTTACACAAGAAAAAAATCTATTTATAATGATTATAAAATAAATCAAAAAGAATATTATTACATTTGAAAAATAAAAAAATCAAAATATGAAGTACGAATCAATTGACAGTAAGCTATTTATAAAAAATAGAGCGAACTTTTCTAGAGAAATGAAAAAAAATAGCATTGCTTTTTTTAATTCAAATGACATATATCCAGTCAGTGCAGATTCAACTTTACCATTTGAACAGCATAGAGATATTTTCTACTTAAGTGGGATTGATCAAGAAGAAAGTATATTAGTTTTATGTCCAGATAATCCCAACCCTGATTTAAGAGAAATATTATTTTTGAAAGAAACTAATGATCACATTGCGGTTTGGGAAGGACCAAAAATAAATAAAACTCAAGCATTAGAAATAAGTGGAATCAAAACTGTCTTTTGGTTAAAAGATTTAGAAAAACTTGTTGATAAATTAGTTAGTACTTGTCATAATATTTACTTCAACAAAAATGAACACTATAGAGCAAAAATTGAGACTGAAACTAGAGAAGCTAGATTCAATATTTGGCTCGAAAAGAAATATCCAAAAAAAAATAAAGAGAGAAGTAATCCAATTTTACAAAGATTGAGGTCAATAAAAGATCATAAGGAAATAAGTCTTATTCAACAAGCTTGTGATATAACAAATAAAGGGTTTAGAAGAATTTTAGGTTTTGTAAAGCCTGGGGTTTGGGAATATGAAATTGAAGCAGAATTTATTCACGAGTTTTTAATTAATAGATCAAAAAAGTTTGCCTACACCCCTATTATTGCATCTGGTAATAACGCAAACATCCTTCATTATATTGAAAATAATATGCAATGTAAGGATGGTGATTTGATTCTTTTGGATGTAGGAGCTGAATATGCTAATTACTCTAGTGATATGACACGAACTATACCTGTAAATGGAAAATTCGATAAAAGACAAAAAGCTGTTTATAATGCAGTTTTAAGAGTTAAAAATGAAGCCACTAAACTACTAGTCCCTGGTACCGACTGGGCTGAGTACCATATTGAGGTAGGTAAGCTAATGACATCTGAATTGCTAGATTTAAAATTATTAAATAAAGTAGATATTCAAAATCAAACTAAAGAAATGCCTGCTTATAAAAAATACTTTATGCATGGGACATCACATCACATGGGGTTAGATACTCATGACTATGGTTTATTAGAAGAACCTATGCAAGAAAATATGGTTTTTACAGTTGAACCTGGGATTTACTTGCCAGATGAAGGATTTGGAATTAGATTAGAGGACGATGTAGTTATACAAAAAAATGGCGATCCAATAAATTTGATGAAAAACATCCCTATCGAAATTGATGAAATTGAAAGCTTAATGAATTCTAATTAATTGAATTCCAACCTTGTGCTTTTAGAGGTATTTTAGAATTTGATCTTGTCACAAGACTTGGTGTAGAATTTTTATCTGTTATATGGCCAATAACTGTAAAATTTGGATTTGCCTTGATTTTTAAATAATCTTGCTGAGAAATTGTGAACAGTAACTCGTAATCCTCTCCTCCATTTAAAGCAATTGTAGTGCTATCAATATTGAATTCTTCACAGGTAGAAATTAATTGGGGATCAATTGGGATTTTTTCTTCATACAAATCGCATCCAACATTACTTTGACTACAGATATGTATAATTTCGGATGAAAGACCATCACTTATATCAATCATTGAACTAGGTTTGACATCTAAATCTTTTAATAATTTAACTATATCTTTCCTTGACTCTGGTTTTAGCTGCCTCTCAACTAGATATGTATACTGGTCTAACT
>JABHBC010000202.1 GCA_018674025.1 Flavobacteriaceae bacterium | reverse complement strand
TTTGAGATAAGCCTTTTGGTGGTGTTAGTTTTAGGTCTTTTCTATTCATATGATTTTCTATCTCAAGCATGTTTTCAGATGCAGCTAACCTACCTTCGTAGTCATCATTAAATGTTTCTGGATATGGCAAATCATCAGTAAATAGTGAGTTAAACTTACTGTTTGGTGTCCATGGTCTATGAGGTGCTTTGAATTGATACATTAGCATGAAAGGCTTGTTTTTATCCCTCTCTTTGTCAAGCCAGTTTAAAGCATCATAAGCTACCTGCTCTGTTGAATGTCTTTTGGTTTCTCTGATAGTATCTTTACCATTTTCTAAAAATACAGTGTTATAATACGTTCCTTGTCCGCCGTGATTTATCATTACTTTTGAATAATCAAAACCTGTTGGAGTAGTTCCAAGATGCCATTTTCCAATTACAGCAGTTTGATAGCCATTTTTTTGTAAAATTTTTGGAAAAGTTTGCTGAGTTCCATCAAAATCTCCTCCTCCTTCATTTTTATAAAAACCATTAATATGTGCATATTTTCCAGTAAGAATAGCAGCTCTACTCGGACCACAGATACTATTGGTGTTGAAGGTTTTATTCATTAACATACCTTCATGTGCAATTCTATCAATATTTGGAGTTGGTGCAGATTTGGCTAGCCAATCGTTGTAAGCACTAACAGCACTGACTGCATGATCGTCTGACATTATAAATACAATGTTGGGTGGTTTATCTTCTTTGTTAGAAGATTCTACATTAAAAATAAATATTATAGATATTGATATAGCTATCAATATGTTTTTGGAGTTTAAAATTTGATTTTTCAAAAGTCTTAGATGTATTGTTCTTAATTTATAAAATTAATATTTTTATATATAAATTTTAATTATTTAAATGAAAGTATTGAAGCTATTACATTCAATAATCATCAATATTTTTAAAATAACTTCAAATATTACATTAATGAGTCAGTATCTTGTAATATTTATGTTGTTAATTATTTATTTTTATATAAGATGAATTTAATAAAGTTTTTACCACTATTGTTGATCAATTTTTTTGTCTTATCGCAGGAAAATAAAACTCAGCCTAATTTTTTATTTATTCTAGTAGATGATCTTCCTTATGATGCTAATGGATTTTCTGGAAGATATCCATTTTTAAAAACACCCAATATAGATAGATTAGCTAATGAAGGAGTAAATGTGGAGAATTTTTTTGTTACACAATCTATATGCTCTCCTTCTAGAGCTAGTTTTTTAAATGGAACATATCCACATATTCACGGCGTCAATCAAAATAACCGTCATGTAGATCCAAATTGGAATAAATTTCCCTCTTATGCCACTCACTTGCAAAAGCAAGGCTATCAATCAGCGCATATTGGTAAAATTCACATGGCACACAGTAAAGGAAAAAAACATATAAGACCTGGGTTTGACTACTGGTATAGTTTCAATGGTCAAGGTGATTACTTTAATCCAGAAGTCAATGATAACGGATTAGAGTATCAAGAAAAGGGTTATATAACCGATATTTTAACTGATAAAACTGTTGATTGGTTAATAAATAAAAGAGAAAGCAAAAAACCATTTGTTTTAAATTTATGGCACAAAGCCGTACATGAAAAACACCTACCAGCACCCAGACATAAAAAATTATATATAGGTGAGAATCTTCCAAAACCACCATTTGATACACATAAAGAAACTTTTGATGGTAAACCAGAGTGGCAAAGGAAAAAAACATATGGTGCTAAATGGAAAAATTATTTACCCATTCCAAAAAAATTAGAAGAACTTAAGTGGCCAATTAGATATCAAAAAAACATTAAATTACTAAGGAGTTTGGCTGCTGTAGATGAGTCAATAGGAACTGTTTTGAAAACTTTAGAAGAGTTAGGTGAGTTAGAAAATACTGTAGTGATTTTTAGTAGTGATAATGGATATTTTATGGGCGAACATACTTTTAAAGACAAAAGATTAGCTTACGAAAATTCTATGAGAGTACCAATGCTAATTCGTTATCCAAAGTATTTTAAGGGTCAATCAGTTGTTAGTAATCAATGTTTAAACATAGATGTAGCTCCCACAATTTTAGATATAGCTGGAATTGAAAAACCAGATTATATGCAAGGAGAATCTATGTTGGATTTATTAATTGGTAAGTCTGATTCTGATTGGAGGAAGTCATTTTTATTTGAATACTACAGAGATTCTGAGTGGCCTCATGCAGGCCCAAATCAAGTTGCAGTCAGAACTATGGAATTTAAATTAGTTGAATCATTTATTGAAAATGATATTGATGAATTATATGATCTAGTAAATGACCCTGGTGAAATGAATAATTTAATAAATGATTCTAGATTCGATGAAAAAGAAAATGAATTACGACTAGAATCTTTAAGGCTTCAAAAAAAATATAAATATAATCCAGACAGAGATTGGCATTTGAGAACAATAGTAAAAAATAGAAAATTTAACAATTGAAGAAAATAATTTTAATACAAGATAAATGCGTTTAAAATTTACATTTTTAATATTTTTTTTAGCAACAATTTGTTTTTCTCAGAAAAATATTAAGAAGCCTAACGTTTTATTGTTATATATGGATGACTTAAGGCCTGAGTTAAACTCTTATGGTGCGACTCATATTTATAGTCCTAACATAGATAAATTGTCTAAAATTGGTGTTCAATTTAATGAAGCCTATGCAAATGTTGCAGTCTGTGGTGCTTCAAGGGCAAGTATGCTTACTGGTATTTATCCAAGTAGAAATTATTTTGTAGATTATAAAACTAGGGTAGATGTAGAAAAAAAAGAAATTGTTTCACTCCCAAAACATTTGAAAAATAATGGATATACAACTATATCTAATGGAAAAATATATCATTTTTTAGATGATAAATGGGAAGATTGGGATGAGGTATGGAGGCCATATGCTTTTGAAGGTCCAAAAGAAATTAAACCTATTGATTGGTGGGAATCTTTATGGAAAGATTACCAGACTAATGAAAATAAAAACTTAGAAAATCTAACTGGAAAGGGTCCTGCTTTTGAGAAAGCTGTAGTAGATGATAGTGTTTTAATTGATGGATTATTAACTAATAAGGTAATTAGAGATATTAAAAGATTAAAAAATGAATCCTCTCCATTTTTTCTAACAGCTGGTTTTATTTCAAATCACTTGCCATTTATAGCTCCAAAAAGATTTTGGGATATGTATGATTATGAATCAATTAAATTACCTAAAAATGATATTCCTCCGTTAAATTCACCTTCCATTTCAATAAGTAACAATAGCGAGTTAATTAATGGTTATTTAGGAATTCCTAAAAAAGGAGATTTAAGTGAAGATTTGTCTAAAAAACTTAAGCATGGATATTATTCAACTGTTTCTTACGTTGATCATTTAGTTGGAAAAATTATTATTACACTTGAAGAGGAAGAGCTTTTAGAAAATACTATTATAATATTTGTCTCCGATCATGGTTTTAACTTAAAGGAACATTCTCAGTGGGGGAAATATACAAGTCATAGAATTTCTGGAAGGGTTCCTCTTATAATTTATGATCCAAAGACAAAGTCATCTATTAATTCTAATTCTCTTGTTGAACTGGTTGATATTTATCCAACAGTTTTAGATCTCTTGGGATTAGAAAGTCCAGATCACGTTTTGGATGGAAAAAGTCTTGTAAATATTCTTAAAGACCCTATGTTTGAAAATAAAAGTCATGTTTTTATGAAAAACGCAAAAGGATACACTATTAAAACAACTGATTTCTCTTACACAGAATATCTAAAACTCAAAGATAATCGTCCACTTATTGGAAATATGTTATTTGATCACAATAACGATAAGGACGAAACTATTAACCTATCAAATGACATTAGATATAAAAATGTAGTAGATTCCTTAAGTAGTTTATTACAGAGTAGATACCGCTTTAATATAAATGGATTATGAAATTAAATTTAATTACAGTACTTATTTTTCTTCTTTCTTTATCAAGTTTCTCTAATAAAAATAAGAAAGAAAGTAGCCCAAATTTTATTATAATTTTGGTTGATGATCAAGGTTGGAACGGAACCTCGGTTCAAATGATGGATAATGAAATCAATTCTAAAAGTGATTTTTATCAAACTCCAAATATTGAAAAATTGGCAAAAAAAGGAATTCGATTTTCTAGTGCTTATGCTAGTGCTCCTGTATGTGCTCCTTCTAGATATAGTATACAATTCGGTCAAACTCCAGCAAGATTAAAAATGATTAGAGTAGGTATGAATACTTCTCACATTAATCACTCAACTGATTTTACTATTCCTAAACAATTAAAGTCAATAAACCCTGATTATGTAACTGCGCATTTTGGTAAGTGGGGTATGGGTTCAAGTCCTTCAGTTCTTGGTTATGATGAGAGTGATGGGGCTACTGGAAATAAAGATGGTGTTTTTACTCAAAAACCTCAGGGAGTGCAATGGGAAAATACAATTAATGAAGATCCAAAAAAAATGTTTAGTATAACAAAAAATGCGATCGAATTTATTGATAGACAAACTAAATCAAATAATCCGTTTTTTTTACAGCTTAGTCATTATGCGGTCCATTCTAATGTTTTAATGAGAGAAAAAACACTAAAAAAATATAAGAATACTCCAAAGGGAAAATATCAAAAACACACAGGTTTTGCTGCAATGACAGAAGATTTAGATGATAGCTTGGGCTTACTATTTGATAAAATTGAAGAGTTAGGTATTGAAGAAAATACATATATTATTTATACCTCTGATAATGGTTCTGTTCCAGTTATGCCACCCAAAAGGTTTTACAAAGAGAGTTTTAATTACCCACTTAGTAGAGGTAAGTGGGATGCAACAGAAGGTGGAATTAGAGTTCCATTTATTGTAACTGGGCCAGGTATAGAAAAAAATGTAGAATCAAAATCGGTAATTTCATTTAGTGATATTTTACCTACTATAATTGATCTAGCAGGAAAAAAAATCAAAAATGACAAGTTTCTAGATGGTGGGAGTTTAAAAAATGTTTTAAAAAATCATAAAAAAACTAAAGTAAATAGAAATACAGATGGTTTATTTTTTCATGTACCTTATGAAAACGGTATCGCTTTAAAAAGAGCTCACTCAGCAGTTATTTTAGAAAATTTTAAACTTATGAAATTCTATGACAATGGTCAATTAATGTTATTTGATTTAGATAAAGATTTATCTGAAAAAAATGATCTATCATCTTTTGATATAAATAAAGCTTTGGAACTAGAGTTATTGTTAGATAATTATTTAAAACAGGTTGGTGCTCCAAAATGGAAACCAGGTATTCATTGGCGTAATAAGCCGATAAAACTAATAAATTCTTTTCATTGATTTTTTGTTTCAATAACAGCATCAGTATCTTCATTTTTGCTATTTTTTTACTCAAAATTTACATTAATCTGTTAATTCCCAGTAGTTTATTTTTTTTTAATAGCCCTAATTTTGTTATATTGTAATCTTATTTCAAAAATAAATTACACAAATAACTATTATTAACCTAAAATTAAATTATGAAAAAAATTACTCAAAATTTAACTAAATTATTTTGGCGTAGCAGTCTTTTTGCTATGGCATTCTTATTTAGTTTAACTATTAACTCTCAGGAAGTAGGGCAAGAGTATCTGGTAAATCCAGGTATTAATACTGCTACTGGACAATATTCTACAACACCAGAAACTGGTGTAGATGGTGGTGGAAATTTCCCAGCCAATCTAGGTGGTTGGACAAATGGAACCGGTGGAGCTTACGCTTCAGCTAGTACAGCAAATGGAGATTGTCATTCTGCAGATAGAATGTTTAAATTTTTTAAAGTTGGTGGACCTGATGGACAATATGTTAATCAGACTATAACTGCTCTTCCAGCTGGAAACTACA
>JABHBC010000201.1 GCA_018674025.1 Flavobacteriaceae bacterium | reverse complement strand
TAGAGAATTTAATATTTCTAATGTAAGTCCATATTGTTGTACATACTCTCTAACAGAAGGAAAAAAACTATCTGTCATTCTTTCATTTTGTAATCTAAGCATATTAACAACATCACACCATTTTAATGCTTTTAAAAAATCATGCTCAACTATAACACCTAATTTATGTAAATACTTAGGAATAAGTGTTTTAGGACCACAAACCATAACATTTGCGCCTTGTAATTGTAATGCATATATGTTAGAAAGCGCCACTCTACTATGAGATATATCTCCTACAATTAATATATTTCTATTTTTAAGATCATCTAATTTTTCCCTTATAGAGTATGAGTCTAGTAGAGCTTGTGTAGGATGTTCATTTGCCCCATCTCCTGCATTAATTATCGTGGCGTTAACATTGTTAGCAAGTAGTTCAGCTGCACCGGGGTTAGGATGTCTTAAAACAACCATATCAACCTTCATAGATAAAATATTATTTACCGTATCGATAAGAGTTTCACCTTTTTTTACAGAAGATTGAGCAGAAGAAAAGTTAATAACATCAGCAGACAACCTTTTTTCTGCTAGTTCAAAAGATAATTTAGTTCTTGTAGAATTTTCAAAAAATAAGTTTGCAATTGTTATATCCCTTAGAGAGGGAACTTTTTTAATAGAACGGTTAATTACTTCTTTAAAATGGTCAGCTGTTTTAAATATTAAATTAATATCATTAACATTTAAATGCTTTATGCCTAACAAATGATTTACACTTAATTCATTCATATTTTATTTATTATATAAACGCAATCCTCATCAATTTCGTTATTCCAATCTACAATCACTTTTTGATTTTCATAAACATCAATTTGTCTTCCCCTATAATCTGGTTGTATTGGTAAATGCCTACTAAATCTTCTATCAATCAAAGTGAGTAATTCAATATTATTAGGTCTGCCAAAAGTTTCAACTGCAGTCAAAGCTGCTCTAATTGTTCTACCTGTAAATAAAACATCGTCTATAAATACTACATTCTTTCCTTCAACATGAAGATTATCTGTTGTGTTGGCCACTAAGATCTTTTCATTTCTTCTAAAGTCGTCTCTGTAAAAAGTAATATCTAGTAACCCATAATTAAGTTCAGAAATATCATATTTATTTGTTAAAATTTGAACTAACCTGTTTAAAAGTGTTTTACCATTAGGCTGAAGTCCAATTAAAATAGTATTTGAAAAGTCTTGATGATTTTCAATTAATTGACAAGCGAGTCTGTTTAAAATAATACCTATCTCGTTTTTATTAAGTATGATATTTTTACTCATCAACTTCTATTTAATTTTTTAGATAGTTTAAGTTAAAAAAAAAGCCTTTCAAAAGAAAGGCTTTTATAAAAATTATTTTCCATCCATTTTATCTTTGAGCTCTTGCAATTTTTCGTTTGCATCACCTAAAGTGTTTTTAGATTCCAATTTTTCTTTTTTGTTCTTTTTATTAGCAACTTTAATGTTTTCTGCTTCAACATCTTTAAATACTGATGTATGTGAAGCTACAACACGTTTAGAATCTTTATTGAACTCAATAACTTTGAATTCAGCTGATTCACCTTTAACTAATTTAGAACCATCTTCTTTAATCAAATATCTAGAAGGAATAAAAGCAGTTATGTCGTCGTTAAACTTTACAGTAGCTCCTTTATCAACTATCTCAAAGATATCGAATGTGTGTACAGAGTTTAAAGTAAATTCATTTTCATACTTATCCCAAGGATTATCTAAAGTTTGTTTATGACCTAGACTAAGCTTTCTATTTTCAACATCTAGTTCAAGAGTAACAACTTCTATTTTATCTCCAACTGCGCAAAATTCACTTGGATGTTTGATTTTTTTAGTCCATGAAAGGTCAGATATGTAAATCAATCCATCAATTCCTTCCTCTAACTCAACAAAAACACCAAAATTAGTAAAGTTTCTAACTGTACCTGTTTGTTTTGAACCAATTGGATATTTTGAAGTTATATCAGTCCAAGGATCTGGTGTTAATTGTTTGATACCAAGAGACATTTTTCTTTCCTCTCTATCAAAAGTGATAATCATTGCTTCAATTTCGTCACCAACTTTTACAAAATCACCTGCTGACCTTAAATGAGTAGACCATGACATTTCAGAAACATGGACTAAACCTTCAACTCCTTCGGCTAATTCTATAAATGCTCCGTAATCAGCAATTACAACGACTTTACCCTTAACTTTATCTCCTACTTTAACATCATCAGATAATGCTTCCCAAGGATGCTTACTAAGTTGTTTAAGTCCTAATTGAATTCTAGATTTATCTTCGTCAAAGTCTAAGATTACTACATTAATTTTTGCATCAAGTTCAACTATCTCACTAGGGTGATTGATTCTTGACCATGACAGGTCAGTAATATGAATAAGTCCGTCTACACCTCCAAGATCCATAAATACACCGTAAGATGTAATATTCTTTACAGTTCCTTCAAGGACTTGACCCTTTTCTAATTGTTTAATTATTTCTTTCTTTTGTTGTTCTATATCAGCTTCAATTAATGCTTTATGAGAAACAACAACATTTTTAAATTCATGATTAATTTTTACAACTTTAAATTCCATTGTTTTGTTAACATAAACATCATAGTCTCTTATAGGTTTAACATCAATTTGAGAACCAGGTAAGAAAGCTTCAATTCCAAAGACATCAACTATCATTCCTCCTTTAGTTCTACATTTTACAAAACCGTTAACAATTTCACCTGTGTCATGTGCATTATTTACACGATCCCAAGCCATAATTACTCTAGCTTTTCTGTGAGATAGTATTAGTTGACCAGTAGCATCTTCTCTAATATCAATTAAAACCTCAACTTTGTCACCAACTTTTAGGCCAGGATTATATCTAAATTCATTTAATGAAATAACGCCTTCAGACTTTGCATTAATATCAATAATAGCGTCTCTATCACTGATATTTACTACAACACCTTCAACAACTTCATCAGTTAATGTGTCAACAAAATTTTCTTTCACTAAACCTTCAAATTCTACAAGTTTAGAATCCTCAATTGGATCAATTCCTTCTTCGTAGTTGTGCCAATTAAAATCTTTTAAAAATTCTTCAGGAGATATTTGTTTTTCTTCTTGAGCAGGTTGCTCACTTGATTCAGTAGTTTCTACTGATTTAGAAACTTCTTCAACAGTTTCTTTATTTAATTCTTCAGACATATCTGAGTAAATTTGTATTCTAAGAGCTTTCGATAGATTTAAGTAATTAACTTTTAGAAGGATTAACTATATTTTACCATACCTTTTGTCTTATCGAATAAATTACCAAAAGGAAGCGCGAAAATAAACATATTAAATCAAATTGACAATAATAATATTATTAAAGATTGAATTTGTCTTTTAAAATATTTTTAACAAGAATAAGTTGTTCATCAATTGTCATAGAAGAATTATCAATTTCGATGGCATCATTTGCAACTATTAAAGGAGAATCTTGTCTATTAGAATCATCCAAGTCTCTAGATTGTAAATTATTTAAAACTTCAGAATAATCAACATTGATATTTTGATTAATATATTCGGAGTGTCTTCTGATGGCTCTTACCTCAGCGGAAGCATTAAGAAATAACTTTAATTCAGCATTTGGAAAAACAACTGAACCAATATCTCTTCCGTCCATAACTACACCCTTATTTAAACTAATTTTTTTTTGAAGACTTACCATATGTTTTCTTATAAACGAAATAGTAGCAACAGAGCTAACATGATTAGAAACCTTAATTGATCTAAT
>JABHBC010000200.1 GCA_018674025.1 Flavobacteriaceae bacterium | reverse complement strand
AGTTGCAGTATTAGAAGTTGTTTCAAATGTTAAAATGGGATCTCTACTACTTTTTGTAACAACGTTTTCTTGCAAATAAAGTAATGGGTCATCTCCATTTGGAAGTCCTTTACCAGGAACTACTTTGTTCCCATGCCATCTTTTTTCTCTACCTAACTTTTTATAAGCATCCTCATCTGCAGGAACAAAAGTTCCATCCTTAATTTGATCTGAAATACTCGGGACAAATCTGTAGTCAAGAGTTGCAGTCCATGAAGGTTTTTGAATCTCTGATTGTTGTGAATATGAGGAAATAAATAAAAAAAATCCAAACAAACTAACTAATAATTTTATGTTTTTAACCATGTTATATATTTGATTTGATGTGTATATAAAATTTGCAACCCCAATTTATGTATTTTCATTGGAATATTAAAATGTGAAACAATAAAAAACTGATCCAAATTAACTCTTGTAGATTGTGAAAAAGTTAAAATGATAGTTTAAATGAATCATATTGTTAAAAGAGTTGGATTGAAACTAATCTTGTCTTTAATATATTTTTCAATTTCAGTTAAAGGAATTCTGTCTTGTTGCATAGAGTCTCTTTCACGAATAGTTATTGTATTATCGTCTTTTGTTTGATGGTCGACAGTAATACAATAAGGAGTTCCAATAGCATCTTGTCTTCTATATCTTCTACCAACTGCATCTTTCTCATCATAAGTCACATTAAATTCTAACTTAAGAGTGTTATAAATATCTTTAGCTATTTGAGGTAAACCATCTTTTTTAACAAGTGGAAGTAGTGCAACTTTGTATGGGGAAAGAAATGGGGGTATTTTTAACACAGTTCTTGTTGTGTTATTTTCCAACACTTCTTCTTTCAATGAATTAGACAAAATTGCCAAAAACATCCTATCTAAGCCAATCGAAGTTTCAACAACACAGGGGATATAGCTTTCTTTTAGTTCATTATCATAGTACTGAAGTTTTTTTCCTGAAAACTCTTGATGCTGCTTTAAATCAAAATCCGTTCTTGAGTGTATCCCTTCTAATTCTTTAAATCCAAATGGGAATTTAAATTCTATATCACTTGCTGCATCTGCATAATGAGCTAATTTTTCATGATCATGAAAACGATAATTATCTTCTCCCATTCCTAAGGATACATGCCATTTCATTCTAGATTCTTTCCATTTTTCGTACCAATCAGCTTGGGTTACTGGTTTAACAAAAAATTGCATTTCCATTTGCTCAAATTCTCTCATTCTAAATATAAATTGTCTAGCAACAATTTCATTTCTGAATGCTTTACCGGTTTGAGCTATTCCAAATGGGATTTTCATTCTGCCAGTTTTTTGGACATTAAGAAAATTGACAAATATACCTTGTGCTGTTTCAGGTCTTAAAAAAAGATCTGTGGCGGTATCAGCAGATGCTCCAAGTTTTGTCCCAAACATAAGATTAAATTGCTTTACATCAGTCCAGTTTTTACTACCAGATATAGGGCAAACAATCTCTAATTCAATAATTAGGTTTCTAACATCTTCTAAATCTTCATTTTCTAATGATTTAGCAAGTCTTGAAAGAATATCACTAATTTTTTTATTATAACCAATAATTCTAGAGTTGGTATTAATAAACTGCTCTTTATCGAAACTATCACCAAATCGTTTTATAGCTTTTTTAATTTCTTTCTCTATTTTTCCTTCGATTTTAGCACAATAATCTTCTACAAGAACATCTGCTCTATATCTTTTTTTAGAATCCTTATTATCAATTAATGGATCATTAAAAGCATCAACATGTCCAGAAGCTTTCCATACAGTTGGATGCATTAAAACGGCTGAGTCAATACCTACTATATTGTCATGCATTTGGACCATTGATTTCCACCAATATTGTCTAATATTATTTTTAAGCTCTACTCCATTTTGAGCATAATCATATACAGCGCTCAGTCCATCGTAAATTTCACTACTTTGAAAAATAAATCCGTATTCTTTTGCGTGAGAAATTACACTTTTAAACTTATCTAAATTTAAACTCATAATGTAAAAATATGAAACCCTTTTGAACTAAAGGAACGGTTTTTTGAAAATTATACGTTAATTTGTATTTAATCTAATAAAAGAGGTGAGAAAAATAAAAAAATTATTCTTTTTTACAATTTTGTTTCTCTATTTAGCAAGTTGTGCAAATAGAGGAACACCTTCTGGTGGAGAAATAGATGAAACACCGCCCTCTATAACAAAATCTAGTCCAGAAAACTATACTTTAAACTTCAAGTCAAATGAAATAAGAGTGTATTTTGATGAATATATAAAATTTAAAAACTTACAAAAGTATTTAATTATATCTCCTCCAATTGATCCAGTTCCAGAAATAACTCCACTTGGAACAGCTAGTAAATATTTAGAGATTAAATTTCAAGATTCTTTAAAATTAAACACAACTTATGTATTTAATTTTGGTGAAAGTATTGTAGACAATAATGCAGATAATGTTTTTTCAAACTATAAATACATTTTATCAACGGGTAAATATATTGACTCTCTAAAAATAAGTGGAAACCTCCAGGATGCTTTAGAAATGTCCAATCCCAAAGATATTGATGTTATGCTATACGAGATTGACAGCAGCACAACAGACTCTATTATTTATAAGTCTAAGCCAAAATATATAACCAAGTTAGTAGATAGCACTGGCCAATTTAATTTAGAAAATTTAAAAGAAGGAAAATATAAATTAATAGCCTTGAAAGAAGAAAACAAGGATTATATATATCAAAATGAGAATGATAAAATTGCATTTTATAACCAAATAATAACTCTACCAAAAGATACTGGAAATTATAATTTAAAATTATTCAAAGAAAATTTAGATTTCAAATTTGGTAGACCAAAACATTCATCTAAAAATTCTATTTCTTTTGGATTTAGTGGAATATTAGAAAACTATAAAATTGATTTGATATCAGATGTAGATGAGACATTTAAAAGTAAAATAATTTTGGGTGATCAGGATGTTAAAGACACTTTGTATTATTGGTATAATAGTATCAAAGAATTAGACTCCTTAAAATTTGTAGTTAGAAATAATGATTTAATTGATACAATGTCTGTAAAATTAAGAAATTCAAATATTGACTCTCTAAAAATTAAACCACTGCAAAATAATTATATCTCATTTTTAGAGAATGTACAATTTCACGCTAACACTCCTTTTGATGAAATTGATACAACGAAGATTAGTCTAATTAACAAAGACTCTATAAAAGTTGATTTTGAAATATCATTAGATACAATAAAAAATACCTATAGTTTTAGTTTTGAAAAACTTGAAGAGGAAGATTATAATTTTCAATTTTTGCCTGGTAGCTTTACGGATTTATATAACACTACAAATGACACTTTAAATTATTCATATAAAACTAAAACATATGATGATTATGGTAATTTAAGACTTAACTTAAGAAATGTTAACTATCCTGCTATTGTTCAATTAACTACTAAAACAGGGGAAGTTAAATATGAAAAAATAATATCTTCTCAAGGAAATATTGACTTTAAGCATGTTATACCTAATAAATATTATGTAAGGGTAATTTTTGACAAAAATAAAAATGGCAAATATGACCCTGGAAATTACTTAAGTAATTATTATTCTGAAAGAGTAAGTCATTTAGATGAAGAACTGGATATTCGAGCGGGTTGGGATTTAGTTCAAGAGTTTATTTTAAAATAAAACATTACAATAACTTAGATTTCATTAATTCCCTATTCATTCTTGCTATATTATCTAAAGAGATTCCTTTTGGACACTCAACTTCACATGCTCCAGTATTTGAGCAATTTCCAAATCCTTCTAAATCCATTTGATCAATCATTTTGACAACTCTATCTGCAGCCTCAACTTTTCCTTGTGGTAAAAGGGCATATTGAGAAACTTTAGCGCCAACAAATAACATTGCTGAAGAATTTTTACAAGTAGCAACACATGCACCACAACCAATACAAGTTGCTGCATCAAATGCAGAGTCTGCATCCGTTTTATTGATTGGAATTGAATTAGCATCTTGTGTGTTACCCGATGTATTTACTGAAATATATCCTCCTGCATGTTGAATTCTATCAAATGCACTTCTATCAACAACAAGGTCTTTAATTACGGGAAAAGAAGTAGCTCTAAATGGCTCTATATAAATTGTATCTCCGTCTTTAAATTTTCTCATGTGTAGCTGACAAGTTGTAATAGCTCTATCAGGTCCGTGAGCTTGACCGTTGATATATAACGAGCATGACCCACAAATTCCTTCTCTGCAATCGTGATCAAATGACACAGGAGATTCATCATTTTTAATCAATGTAGAATTTAAAACATCTAACATCTCTAAAAAAGACATATCTGGAGATATATTATCTACATTATAATTCACAATACTTCCTTTAGAAGTTGAATTTTTCTGACGCCAAATTTTAAGTTTTAATTTCATAAATTCTTATTTATAACTTCTTTCTTTAACTTCAATATCATTATAATTTAATTCTTCTTTATGTAATATAGCATCCTTAGGCTCGCCAGTATATTCCCAAGCAGAAACAAATTGATAGTTTTTATCTCTCATTGCTTCACCTTCAGCAGTTTGATACTCATCTCTAAAATGACCACCACAAGATTCTTCTCTCGATAAAGCATCTTTAGCAAAAAGTTCCCCTAACTCTAAGAAGTCAGCTACTCTACCAGCTTTGGCTAATTCTTCATTGAACTCATCTGTTGAACCAGGAACCTTAACTTCTTTCCAAAAAAGTTTTCTTAGCTCAGATATTTCATTAATTGCTTCGTTTAATTCCTTAGAATTTCTAGCCATTCCGCATTTGTTCCACATTATCTTACCAAGTTTTTTGTGAAAATAATCAACCGAATGTTTTCCTTTATTATTTACAAAGAAGTCTAATTTTTTAATTGCTTCTGACTCAGCATTTTCAAATTCAATTGTATCCGTTGAAATAGGTCCCGTTGAAATATCATCGGATAGATAATCACCAATTGTGTAAGGTAATACAAAGTATCCATCAGCTAAACCTTGCATTAATGCTGAAGCACCTAATCTGTTAGCACCGTGATCGGAGAAATTAGCCTCTCCAATTGCATATAATCCAGGTATGGTAGTCATCAAATTATAATCAACCCATATTCCTCCCATAGTATAATGAACAGCAGGATAAATCATCATTGGAGTTTTGTAAGGATTTTGATCAACTATCTTTTCATACATCTGAAATAAATTTCCATATTTCTTTTTTATAACCGATGTTCCCAATTTATTGACTAAATCTTGATTTGACTCATCTTCACCTTTAATATGAGCTTGTTCTTTACCATACCTTATTATTGCAGCTGCGAAGTCTAAATAAACTGCTTCACCTGTTGCATTAACACCAAATCCTGCATCACATCTTTCTTTGGCAGCTCTGGAAGCTACATCACGAGGAACGAGATTTCCAAAAGCAGGATATCTTCTTTCAAGAAAATAATCACGATTATCTTCACTAATATCTAATGGGGATATTTTACCCTCACGAATTGAGGCTGCATCTTTTTTAATTTTTGGAACCCAAATTCTTCCATCATTTCTTAGAGACTCCGACATTAACGTAAGTTTAGATTGGTGATCTCCAGAAACTGGTATACAAGTTGGGTGAATTTGAGTAAAACATGGGTTAGCAAAATAAGCACCACGTTTATGAGCTTTCCATGCAGCAGTTACATTACTACCCATAGCATTTGTAGATAAGTAAAAGACATTTCCATAACCTCCAGAACCAAGAACAACAGCATGAGCAGAATGTCTTTCTACTTCTCCAGTTATTAAGTTTCTAGTAATAATTCCTCTTGCTTGGCCTTCAGGATATTGCTCACTTTTCACAGTAACAACATCAAGCATTTCATGTCTATTATACATTTTAATCTTACCTCTACTAATTTGTCTATTCATAGCAGAGTAAGCGCCCAGCAATAATTGCTGGCCTGTTTGTCCTTTAGCGTAAAAAGTTCGTGAAACTAATACTCCTCCAAAGGATCTATTATCTAATAAACCACCATAGTCTCTTGCAAAAGGGACTCCTTGTGCAACACATTGATCTATAATATTTGTTGAGACTTCAGCTAACCTGTAAACATTGGATTCTCGTGATCTATAATCACCACCTTTAACAGTATCGTAAAAAAGTCTATAAGTTGAGTCCCCATCACCTTGATAGTTTTTCGCAGCGTTGATACCCCCTTGTGCTGCTATAGAATGGGCTCGACGGGGTGAATCTTGAAAACAAAAAGCTTTAACATTATAACCAAGTTCCGCTAAAGTAGCAGCAGCAGAACCACCAGCAAGTCCGGTTCCAACAACAATAATATCAATAAGTCTTTTGTTTGCAGGATTGACTAAGTTAATAGAATTTTTATGGTTAGTCCATTTGTCTTTTATTTGACCTTTGGGTTCACTTGAGATTAATTTTGAGCTAAACTTTAGTTCTGGACTGGCTTGTAATTTCTTAAGGTATTGTT
>JABHBC010000199.1 GCA_018674025.1 Flavobacteriaceae bacterium | reverse complement strand
AGTTGGTCAAAAAATTAAATCTGGTAGTTTATTACAAGGGAATAATGAGATAAATGTTAAAAGACTTATTGATGGTGTGTATTTCTTGAATTTCTTTATTGAGAATAAAACATATTCAAGGAAAATAATAATAAAAAAATAGGCTCTACAAATTAAAAGTAGATATTATAGGATAATGATCTGATAAATTTTGACTAAAGGTTTTAAAGTCATTTATCCTAAATGTTTTATCCATTAATATAAAGTCTATTCTCATAGGAAAGTATTTAAAGTTGTATGTACTTCCAAAGCCACTTCCAGCAGAATCAAACGAGTCAACTAAGTCTGCTTTTAAAAGATTATAAACATAAGAGTAAGCTGTATTGTTAAAATCGCCTGAAACTACCACTTTATAAGGAGATTTTTCAATATGTTTAGATATGATATTAGATTGATTTTCTTGAATTTTAAATGTATTATCAAATATATTTAAAATTTTATCTGAATTGTTTTGATCTAATATTTCTAATTCAGATTCAAGTTTAAAAGATTGCAGATGAATGTTATAAAACCTCAAGGTGTCTGAATATTTTTTAACATCAATAAATATTGCAATTGTTGATAGATTATCAGATTTAATTATCCCCTTATTTACTATTGGTAATTTAGAAAAAGTAGCTAGACCATAACTAGTTTTTCCATCACTTAAAGATGAATGTTGAAATTGATAATTATCAAGCGAGAACCTTTCTGTAGATCTATATTCTTGCATATTAATCACATCGGGCTCTTGACTGCCTATAAAAGAAATGATATCATTTTCCACATCACTATCAATCCAATTATACAAATTGAATAAACGAACATTATAACTCATTACACTGATAGTGTCTGGACTAACTCGCTCAAGGTTATCGGACAATTTAAAAAAAGAAAGCACCTGATTATATCCAATTAATAGTACAAATAGAGATAGAATAAATTGCTTTTTAAGTTTTACCAACCAATAGATAAAAAACAATAAATTAATTATTATTAAAATTGGAACTGATAAACTCATAAAAGATAAATAAGGAAAGAGACTTGGTTTTATAAACTGTAATAAAAAAGAAAATAGTAATAAGATTGCTAAAATTGAATTAACAAAATAAAGTAGCTTATCAATAAAATTGAGATTCTTCATTTAGATTTTACTTTTTACCAACTTTAAATAAAAATTCTTTTTCATCCTTAGATAAATTTTCATATCCACTTTTGCTAATTTTTTCTAGAATAACATCAATTCTTTTTTGAGTAGCTGTGTCATTTTTAAGTCTAGATTTATTTGAATTTTTATTTTTATAATAATTCATTGAGGATTTCTTGAAAAAATATGATTTGATAGATTCCCAATTAAAAAAAGAAGTTTTATTATTTGAATATAAATTAGAATAAAAATATAGACCAAGTAAATCTCCTCCAAGATGAGAAATATATCCTCCAGAGTTTGTTCCAAAAGCTCCTAGTATATCTACAATTAATATAAAATAAGCTATATATCTTAGTTCTATATTCCAAAAGGCAATTTTAACTTGCTTATTAGGCATATAAACACATAAAAATATTAAAAGAGCTCTTACCCCTGCCGAAGCTCCAATTAAATTAAATCCTACACTGTCAATGCTTAAGATTGAAGAAAATAATATAAAAAATATGCCACCGGTAATAATACCATAAAAATATATTTTTAAAGGAATAGTAGTATTAAACAAATCAACCAATAATCTACTTACATAAAAAAGTATCAGCATATTAAAAACAATGTCTAAAAAACCGATATGTATAAATGAATAAGTTAGTAAAGTCCAAGGGTTAAGTATAAGGCTTTGAAAATTTGAGTTAAGTTGAAAAAAATCAAGAAGAAAACTTTTTAAAAAAAATGAAGACAAAAAGATTAATACGTTATAAAGTATAATCTTTTCAAAGATTGAAAATGATTGATATTTTAACTTAATTTCGTTTAATCCCATCTATTAGAATTGAATTGATTTTTTTTCCAATAATATATAACTAAAAAACCTGTTAATGCTCCACCAAGGTGTGCGATGTAGGCAGTATTACTAGGGCTGAATATTGAAACTCCAGTTGTGGCAGAAAATAAGTCCAATAAAATTATTCCAGGGATAAAATACTTAGCTTTAATAGGAAATGGGACAAATAATAGCATTAATTTAGTTTCTGGAAATAGATAACCAAAGGCTACTAAAATGCCAAAGATTGCTCCGGACGCTCCAACCATACTTGTATTAAATGCCGAAATAAAAGTATTTAGATCAACTTCATTAATTACTGATAACCATCCAGTATTATATTTACCCTGATTTAAAGTATCTAAAATTTCTGATTTATTTATATCAGATGATACTAATATATCCAGAATGGAGTAAAAATTATAGTATGAAAAAAGTAGAGCAATTAGTGCTGCACCTAAACCAGAAGAAAAATATAATAATAAGAATTTATTTGTACCGTAAATCTGTTCAACTGCAGTTCCAAACATAAAAAGTGCAAACATATTAAACAATATGTGACTTATACCTCCATGCATAAACATATGGGTGAAAATCTGCCAAATCTGAAACATATTATTTTCTGGAAAAAACAGACCAAAACTTGAATACATCATCTCAGGACTAATTAGCATTGTAGCTCCAAACATAATCACATTGATGATTAATAAGTGCTTAACTCCATCTGTAATTGATCTAAACATATTTAATTGAATTTGTTATCTAAATCTTCTTTTGTTAAAGTTATATAAGTTCTTTTATTAAATGGTGATGTATTAGGTTCTTTGCATGCAAATAATCCATTAACTATAAAATCCATTTCGCTAACACTTAGATGTTGACCATTTTTAATTGCCATACTTTTAGACAATGATTTTGAAATCATATCTGTTTGACTAAAATTATCATCAGGTATTTCATTATTGATATTGTCTAATAAAGATCTAATTACCGACTCTAAATTCTCTTTTTCTATTGAGCTAGGAAGTGAAGAAAATGAAAGGGTATCATTATTAATTGTGTCAAATAAAAAACCTGAATTATTTAATTGAGTTTTAAAGTTTTCAATTATTGCAATTTCTTTAATAGATAGCTGAACTTCAACAGGATATATTAGTTTTTGTGAATCATTTCCTTGAACAGTTATATATTTAAGAAAGTTTTCATATAAAATTCGTTGATGTGCTCTATTTTGATTTATTATAACCAAACCAGATTTAATCTTATTAACTAAATACTTGTTTTTAAGTTGAAACACACTAGATGACGACTTATTAGTTAAATCGCCGTCTAAATCTAACTGAGTATTTAATTCCCCTTGAAAAGCAGAATATTCTAATTGTTGATTATCCTTAGATTGATTTAAATCTTTAAAATTTAATTCATTTTGATTCTTATCAAATGGGTTAAAGTTATGATTTACTTCAACATCAATATTATTAGTTGAAGTCATAGAAGCATACTTATATGGGATATCTAAGTTCTTATCTCTATCAAAATCTAAAATTGGAGATATATTAAATTGACCTAAACTATGTTTTATCGCAGATCTTAATATTGCATAGATTGTGTGATCATCATCAAATTTAATTTCAGTCTTTGTTGGGTGTATATTTATATCTATTCTTTTAGGATCTACATCCAAAAAAAGAAAATAAGAGGCATTGTATCCTGTGTTAATTAAACCTTCGAATGCAGAGTTAACAGCATGATTTAAATAAGGGCTCTTAATAAATCTATTATTGACAAAAAAGAATTGCTCTCCTCTAGATTTTTTTGAGAATTCAGGTTTAAAAATAAAACCTGATAATTTTAAAACCTCTGTTGTTTCATTAACTGGAACTAGCTTTTCATTTGATTTAGAACCAAATATATTAACTATTCTTTGTCGAATATTAGAAATTGGCAAACTAAATAACTGGTTTTCATTATTTTCGAATTCAAAATGAATTTCTGGGTGTGCCAAAGCTACTCTATGAAATTCGTTTATTATATGTCTGACTTCTACATTATCTGATTTTAAAAAGTTTCTTCGTGCAGGAACATTATAAAAAAGATTTTTTACAGAAATTGATGAGCCTTCATTAGCGACTATTGGTTTGTTTTGAGTGATCTTATTTCCTTCAATCTTAATAAACGTCCCTATTTCATTTATATTATTTTTTGTAATTAGCTCAGTATGAGAAATTGCGGCTATACTAGCTAAAGCCTCACCCCTAAATCCTTTTGTAGATAGATTAAATAAATCTGCTGCATTAGTAATTTTGGAGGTAGAATGTCGTTGAAAGCAAATTAATGCATCTTTTTCAGACATACCACAACCATTATCAACTACCTGGATAAGCGTTCTTCCAGATTCTTTTATTAATAAAGATATTTTTTTAGCTCCTGAATCAATTGAATTTTCTAATAATTCCTTAACAACTGAAGAAGGTCGTTGGACAACTTCACCAGCGGCAATTTGATTAGCGACATGGTCAGGTAGTAATTTAATTAGATTATCCATTAATTAAAAAAATATTTTTAGATCAAATTCGATTAAATATAAAAATATAAAAATCAAAATTGAAGTTATTATGAGTAATCTTATTTTAACTGACTTTTCAGATTTGTTATTATAATCATTTAAAGCTTTGGTTAGTTTATTTTTAATCCCACCATTAGATCCAAGAGTAGTTCTAAATTCATCAAACTTAGGTTTGAGCTTAAGTTTTGATTTAGCAAACCTCTCTGTGTAATTATAAACTTTATTATTTTTAGAGTTAAAATTGAGCATACACTTAGTAAAAAAATTTACTTAAAAATAATGAATAATATCTTTTAAAGAATGAGTTATTTGACTAATTTAAATTAGTAAGTTTCAAGGCAGTAATAGCAGCCTCAACTCCTTTGTTTCCATGAATACCACCAGATCTATCGATAGATTGCTGCATATTATTATCAGTTAAAACACAAAAAACAACTGGAGTATCAAAATTAATATTTAAATCAACAATACCGCTAGAAACAGATTTACATATGTAATCAAAATGTTCGGTCTCTCCTTTAATTACACATCCAATAGCAATAACTACATCAACATTAGATTGAATCATTTTTTTTGATCCAAAAACTAATTCAAAACTACCTGGAACATCAATTCTTTTTATGTTGTCAGATTTAACACCAAAGTCAGTTAAAGTAGTGAAAGCACCATTGAACAAAGATTCTGTAATTTTTTTATTCCACTCTGAAACAACTATCCCAATAGTTAATGAAGATCCACTGGGTACACTGGAACTATCAAAATCTGATAAATTTGAGTTTTTAGTACTCATTAATGTTTATTTAGCAGAAGCACTAGCCATACCGATTAGTGCGTCAATATTGGTAAATTCAATAGAGTTTGGATATTCATTTTTAATTCTATTAAAAAATGCTAAGGATTTTTTAGATTTATTAATTTCTAATCCTATATATCCTGCTTTAAGTAAATACATCGGAGCAGTAAATCCATTACTAGAATAATTTATTGCTTTTTCATAATACTCAAAAGCATCTTCAAACTGATTAAGTTGAGAAAAACTATCAGCGATTGAACCAATAGCTGTAGCTCCTAGAATCTCGTCTTCAGATGTAAATTTACTTAAATACTTAATAGAGTTTTGGTAATCATTTAAATTAAGGTAAGACATGCCGGCATAATAATTAGCTAAATTTGAAGCCTTAGTGCCTGAATAATTTTCAATAATATCAATCATACCTAATTTCCCATCTGCACCATTTAAAGCCAGATTGAATAAAGAATCATTTTTTGTTTGATTTGCTGATTCAAAATGAACCTGAGCTGGATGCATTTCGTTCATGGCATTAACCTCAGCAGGTTGCTGAATGAATTTGTCAAAACCTAAATAACCAAAAACTAAGGAAGCAACGAGAGCAATAGTGATAAATATATATTTTTGATTTGTAGCAACCCACT
>JABHBC010000024.1 GCA_018674025.1 Flavobacteriaceae bacterium | reverse complement strand
TAATATGGCTTTTTATGAATTCGAATTTCAGTGGTATTTCTACCAATTATTTTGAGCTTGCGCTGTTGAATAATTTTGAGGTATTCGATTCAATTGAAATATAAAGTAATGAGCTGTAGATTACTCCACAGAACCTTTATATCTCAGTTTAATTACAAGGTTATTCCATTTTTAAGTATTTTATTTAATGCTAGTAGCGATAAATAAGCTTATAATGGCTTTCAGTTAAGATTCAAGCTTTCGCTATGAATTTTCACATTCATTTTTTCGGATTTTACGTGCTATACTTTCGTTAAGTTTAGTAAATTCCCTCTAGATCTTTCAGATAAAATTCTTTAAGATCCTAACCAAGTAATTGTTTCAAAGAACGTCTTTATAGAATCAATCATTTCGTAAACGAAACTGCATTAAGCCATGATTCTGTATCTAAAGTATAATATGATTTTAAATAAACAAGGAAAATTATAATAAAGATCTTAACTATTTGTAAACCAGTCTTATTAACAAATGTTTATAAGCTATTTACTTTCTTCTTATTTCCTTTATTCTTGCTTTTTTACCTGTAAGATTTCTAAAGTAGAAAATTCTTGCTCTTCTTACCTTACCAGCCTTATTTATTTCAATTTTTTGTAATGCAGGTAAGTTGATAGGGAATATTCTTTCAACTCCAATTGATCCAGACATTTTTCTAATTGTAAAAGTTTCTGAACTTCCACTGCCTCTTTTTTGAAGTACAACTCCTCTAAAAAACTGTGTTCTTGTTTTATTACCTTCTTTAATTTCGTAATAAACAGTTATTGTATCACCAGCTCCAAAGTCTGGAAAAGTGTTTTTTGGAACAAACTCGTCTTGTACAAATTTTACTAATGAACTCATTTTTATATAATTTTAAAATTATTCTGAGACAACATGAACGATTATCGTTGAGAGGTTAGCTCGAATTGGGTGCAAAAATAAACATAAATTAATAACATGCAATATTTATGAGTTATTTATCAATATTTTTTTAATCCTTAATATTTGGTCTTTTATTTAATGTAGCTTCTATAGCTTTTTCTTCTCTCCATTTTTCAATTTTCGGAAAATCTCCACTTAACAGTACATCAGGTACTTTCCATCCATTATAGTCTCTAGGTCTAGTGTATATTGGAGGAGCTAAAAGGTTGTCTTGAAAAGAATCTGTTAATGCCGATGTTTCATTACTTAACACACCAGGAATTAGTCTAATTATAGAGTCGCACAAAACTGCAGCAGCTAATTCTCCACCAGTTAACACATAATCTCCTATTGATATTTCCTTTGTAATTAAATGATCTCTCACGCGTTGGTCAACTCCTTTGTAGTGACCACAAAGAATAATAATGTTATTCAGTAAAGATATTTTATTCGATATTTTTTGATTCAAATTTTCACCATCTGGAGACATATATATTACTTCGTCATAATGGCGCTCAGTTTTTAGTTTATTTATACATTTATCAATTGGTTCAATCATCATTACCATTCCAGCTCCACCACCAAATTGGTTATCATCAATAGTTTTATAGTTGTCTTTTGTGAAATCTCTTAGATTATGAATGTGTAAATCTATTAGTTTTAAATCTATACTTTTTTTAAGTATTGATGTCTCAAAAGGACTTTTAAGTAAATCTGGCAAAGCAGTTATTATATCAATTCTCATTTTTCGAAGATATCATTAATAATTTGAAATTTTTATCTAAAATTAAATCTTTCTAATTCATCTTTGCTATTAATTATTTCTATCCTAAGTGGATCATAATTATTTATGTTTTTTAAAATATCTTGAACGTCAGTAATTGATTTAATATCAACCCCATTGATCCTATGTATTATATTTCCAATTTCAATTCCGTTATCTGTCCAATACTTTTCATATCTTTTGTTAAAGTCAGATATTTTTACACCATTGGACTTATTATATTTTATTAATTCTTCTTCTGATAAATTCTTTAAAATCCCAATAACATTAAATGAAATTCTTTCATTTTTATTTAATCTTACTTCTAATTTTTTTATTTTTTTATCACTAACTAAATGAACGATTACTAAATCATTAGGCCTCTTAGTGCTCAAGTATCCTTTGAGGTCAGAAAATTTTGAAATTTTTATTTCATCAATAAATTTTATAATATCACCTTCTTTTATACCAGCTAAATCTGCTCCAGAGTATTCTTCAACTGAGTTTATATAAAAACCTTCAATTTCATCAGTAGAAAGTTCTTTTGCAATACTGTTGTTTAATGCTGTTCCGGTAACACCTAAGAATCCATTTTGAACGATTCCAAACTCCATTAAATCTTCAATTACTTTCTTTGCAATATTACTGGGTACGGCAAATGAATAACCTATGTATGAGCCAGTTTGTGACTGAATTGCAGTATTTATTCCTATTAATTGCCCTTGAGTGTTTACTAATGCACCACCAGAATTTCCCGGATTAACTGCAGCGTCAGTTTGAATAAATGATTGAGTAGTTCTGCCTGTAGGATCAAGATTTCTGGCTTTTGCACTAATTATTCCTGCAGTTACTGTTGAAGTCAAATTAAATGGATTACCTATAGCTAATACCCATTCACCAATTTTAGTTGCATCACTGTCACCAAATATTGCATATGGTAAATCATTTTCAGTTTCTACTTTTAGCAAAGCAATATCATTTTGCTCATCACTACCAATTAAATTAGCTTCAAATTCTTTGTTGTCATTTGTAGTAATAAGAATTTTTTCAGCCTTATCAATCACATGTGCATTAGTTATTATATAACCATCAGCAGAAACAATGACTCCAGATCCTGTACCAATTTGCATACCATCTTGCTTTCTACCAAACATTAAATCCTCTAAAGTAATTTTATCAGAATTAGATAGAGAGTTTTTAACATGAACAACCGAATTAATAGTGTTTTCTGCTATTTCAACAAAATCTGGCCTGTCTTGTAATAAATTATTAGAGTTAAAGACATTATTAGTTGGTAACTGTTCAGTTATTACAAGATTACCTACATTTTTATCTTTATAATTTTCTGAGCTTAATTTTTCGTGTATGTAAACAGCCATTATTCCTCCAATTATAGACGATAATAATACTAACAAATATTTTTTCATAACTAATAGTTTAAACAATAAAATTAAAATAAATTGTAAATAGATTGAAACGTTTTAACTATCATTTAACAATTATAGTTAATACTGTATTTTATATATTTGTTACTAATGATAATTGAGTTTTACAAATACCACGGAACCGGAAATGATTTTGTTTTAATTGATAATAGATCTCTATTTTTTGATAAAAATAATATAGAATTAATATCCAAAATATGTTCTAGACATACTGGAGTTGGAGCTGACGGTTTAATTCTTTTAGAGAATGATAATCATTACGATTTTAAAATGATTTATTTTAATTCTGATGGAAAACAAACTAGTATGTGTGGTAATGGTGGAAGATGTGTTATTTCTTTTGCTAAAAAATTAAATATTATAGATGACAATGTCACTTTTTTGGCAATTGATGGATTGCATGAAGGAATCATTAATGATGATATAATTAAAATTAAAATGATTAAAGTTTCAAATATTGATGAAGTTCACAATGGGTGTTTATTAGATACAGGTTCTCCACATTTTGTAAAGTTTTGTACCTCAGTCAATAACATCAATGTATTTGACTCTGGAAGAGAATTAAGAAATAATAAAGAAATAAGTGAAGATGGAGTTAATATAAACTTCACTGAAATAATTGATAATTCTTCAATTAAAGTTAGGACATATGAACGTGGAGTTGAGAATGAAACACTGTCTTGTGGCACTGGTGTTATAGCTTCAGCATTGTCAGCTCACAGTAAAGGCCTTGTAGATTCAAATAGAATTAAGATCAGTACCTTAGGTGGTGAATTATTTGTGTCTTTTGATTTTAAAAATGTTTATGATAATATATGGCTTGAAGGTCCAGCAATTGAAGTATTTAAAGGTCAAATATGAATACATTAAAAGGAAAAAATATATTTTTAAGAGCCTTGGAATTAGAGGATATAAACTACTTGTTTTCTATAGAGAATAACGAAAAATATTGGAGTATCAGTGACTCTCAAATACCATTCTCGAAATATTTGCTAAACAGATATTTAAAAAATTCACATATGGATATCTATGAAGCAAAGCAACTACGATTAGTTATAACTGATTTTAAAAAGAATACAATTGGATTGATTGATTTGTTCGATATAGATTTTAAAAACAATAGAGCTGGAGTTGCTATAATTATAAATGAAAAAATGAGAAGCAAAGGATTCGCTAAAGAAGCCTTAGAACTGCTTATTAAGTATTCTAAAACTCATCTTTCGCTTCATCAGTTGTATTGCAATATATTAGAGGATAATACTCATAGTGTTAATCTCTTTAAAAGTGTTCAATTCAAAAAAGTTGGTTTAAAACAAGATTGGATAAAATTTGATGGAAAATATAAAAATGAACTGTTATTACAATTGATATGTACATAAAAAAAATATTATTATTAATTTCTTTTATCGGACTTATTCTACTATCAATATTCTCATATTTTGTTTATGTTACTATGTTTGTTTCGAATACAAATTTTAATAATGAAGTTGCTTATGTATATGTATATACAGATCAAACTTTTGATCAGTTAAAGCAAGACTTGGATCCAGTTTTAAAAAATGTAAATTCTTTTGAAAGATTAGCAATTAGAAAAGGTTATGATTTAAAGTTAAAATCTGGAAAATTTGCTATAAAAAAAGGCATGAACAATAATCAAATAATTAATACTTTAAGATCTAGTAAATTAACTGTTGATGTTATTTTTAATAATATTGATAATGAATACGAGCTTGCAGGTAAAATTTCTACACAAATTGAGGCCGATAGTTTGTCATTATTAAATTCTTTTAAAGATCTAAATTTTTTTAAGTTAAATGGATTTAATGAATACAATTTTCTTTCCATTTTCATTCCTAACAGCTACAATTTTTACTGGGATACAGATGCAACTTCATTTAGATCTAGAATGTTAAAGGAATATAATCTGTTTTGGAATGATTCTAGGATTAGAAAATTAAAACAAATAGGTCTAACTCAAAATCAGGTAATGATTTTGGCTTCAATTGTAACTCAGGAGTCAAAAATGAAAAGTGAGTTAAATACAATTGCTGGAGTTTACATGAACCGATTAAACAATAATTGGCTCCTTCAGGCTGACCCAACCGTAAAGTATGCTGCATATCAATTACCTGCTTATAAAAACACCATTATTAGGAGAATTTTATATAAGCATTTAAAAATTGAATCTAAATTTAATACTTATAAGTATAAAGGACTTCCTCCAGGATTAATTGCAGTTCCAGACATAAGCTCAATAGATGCTGTTTTAAATTTTGAAAAACACAAGTATTTTTATTTTTCTGCTGATCCGAAAAATATTGGTTATCATAATTTTTCAAGAACTTTATACGAGCATAATAATAATGCGAAGAAATTTCATAAATATTTAGATGCTAAGGGCATAAAAAAATAAATCTTAGTCTTTATGAATTATAAAAATAGTAGGTTTTTTATCTATATTAATTCTGTTTTTTTTCCATTCATTAATTGATAAAGTTTTTATGTATTCTGTATTTAAAGTTAAATCACATGCTATACAAAGGTTAGTGTCTCCACTTAGAGTTTTTATTAGATCTTCTAACATTTTATTATTTCTGTATGGAGTTTCAATAAATATTTGTGATTGATTCTTTAGATTAGAAATTTTTTCTAATTCTTTTATTTTGTTTTTTTTGTCTGTTTTTTCAATTGGCAGATAACCATTAAACGCAAAGTTTTGTCCGTTTAACCCTGAACTCATTATCGAAAGTAATATTGATGATGGACCTACTAGTGGTGCCACTTTTATGTTAGATTGATGTGCTATTTTTATTATGTCTGAACCTGGGTCTGCAACTCCAGGACAACCAGCATCTGAAATTAGACCAATGTTATGACCCTTGTATATAGGATCTAAAAAAGAGTTAAGTTCTTCATCTAAAGTGAATTTATTAATTAAATTCACTTTCAAATTACTTTGGACTTTAGAAGGGGAGATTTTCTTTATAAACTTTCTTCCTGCTTTTTCATTTTCAAAAAGATAGTAGTTAGTTGACTCAATTATTTTTTTTACAGAGATAGGAAGAACCTCAAGAGGTTCATTTTCTCCAAGTGTGTTAGGAATTAAATATAATATACCTTTAATGATTGAGTTTTTAAATAGAGAGTTTTTTTCCTAGATCTTCAACATATTTTCTGAATTGTTTGTCTGTAGAAGATAGATTGTCAACTGTTTTACAAGCATGTAGAACTGTAGCATGGTCTCTTTTACCAATTTGAGAACCAATACTAGCTAACGATGCTTTGGTGAATTTTTTTGCAAAAAACATAGCTAATTGTCTTGCCTGTACTATGTGTCTTTTTCTTGTCTTCGATTGTAATGTACTAACTTCCATTTGGAAATAGTCTGAAACAGTCTTTTGTATGTAATCTATTGATACTTCTCTTTTTGTGTTTTTTACAAACTTCTCAACTATTTCTTTTGCAAGGGATAAAGTAATTTCTTTTCTATTAAAAGAAGCTTGAGCAATTAGAGATATTATGGCTCCCTCTAATTCACGAACATTTGTTTTGATGTTTTTAGCAACATAAT
>JABHBC010000198.1 GCA_018674025.1 Flavobacteriaceae bacterium | reverse complement strand
TTTTGAAAGTTTCAATTTGAGCTTGAAACTTTGCATTTTCTTCATCACTTACTACAATACCAGTGGAATTATTACATGAATATATAATAGTAGCAAATAATAAAATTGTAAAAATTGTTTTAAATTTTTTCATAATATTTTAATTAATTGATTGTATATCAATATACAAAATTTTAAATAAAATTTAAACTATCTCTTTTTAACTCAAGTTGTGACTATTGATTTGTTTTTAAACTTAATTATTAATGACCAAAGTTAATTGTTGTAATATTCCCATAATAAATTATTATATAAAACATCCTTTCGTTTATCGTATTATATGTTAACTATAAACTATCTTTGCCGATAATTTTAATAAAATATAATGAATATCCAACCAAACAAATTTCTTTTATTATGTTTATCAATTATATTTTTTACAAATTCTTTAGCTCAAAATACAGGAGACTATAACAAAGGAGATATTTATTCCTACTGGGGTTGGAACTGGTCATGGTATTCTAAGTCTGATATTAATTTTAAAGGGGATAATTATAACTTTACAATTCATAATGTTTCCGCTAAAGACAGACAAACTGCATTTACACTTGACAAATATTTGAATCCATCTTCAATGACCATACCACAATATAATTTTAGAGTTGGTTATTTTGTAAAAGATAATATAGACATCTCTTTTGGAATAGATCATATGAAATATGTATTGGAGCAAGACCAGCTGTCTAGAATTTCAGGATTTATTGAAAACTCAGGAACTGTTTACGATGGTGTATATGATAATACTCTACTTCCTATAAGTGACGGATTTTTACAATACGAACACAGTGATGGATTGAATTATATAAATTTCGAAATACGAAAACATAATATGTTTCTGGAACAAAACAATATTAAGTTTTCTTCAATTACTGGTCTGGGTCTTGGTTTTATGTTACCTAAAACAAATGCTAAATTATTGACCAATGATCGAAATGACAATTTTTATTTATCTGGTTATGGAGTTCACGCTTTAATGGGCTTAAACGTGAATTTATTCAAGAATTTCTTTGTTCAGACAGAATTTAAAGGAGGATATACATCATTACCTGCTATTAGAACTACCGCTAATAAATCTGACACTGCTAGTCAAAACTTTTTTTTTATTCAATATAACTTAGTATTTGGATATTTATGGAGTTTTTAATTGCTAATATATCTCTTTAAGTATTACACAACTAGCTACTACAATTATAAAGTAGCCAAATCCTTTTTTTAGTTTGCTTCCGTCAATTTTTAAGCCTATAGCTTGCCCAATATAAATTCCTAAAATTGAAATTAATGAGAATGTTATTAAAAATTCCCAATCTATGGTATTGTTTTCAATATCTCCAATAAAACCAATTAAGGACTTTATAGAGATTATAACTAAAGATGTTGCAATCGCATTCTTCATATTGAGCTTACTAAAAAGAACTAATACAGGAATTATAATAAATCCACCTCCTGCACCCACAAGTCCAGTAACAACTCCTACAACAGCACCTTCAACAAGAATTAAAACTTTGTCATATTTTGACTTTCTTCTAAGATTTTGTCTTTTATCAATTCTTTTTTTAATCATAGCTATTCCAGCAAAATATATCAAAAGAGAAAAAAATAGCATTAAAAATTTTTCTTTGGTAATTATTAAGTTTCCAATTGAAATAATTTCATCTGGGATTAACTCAATTAAATATTTTCTTGTGATATAAACGGATAGAGCAGCTGACAATGAAAAATATAGTACAGTGTTAATGTCAATAAGTTTATATTTTATATTTTTTATTGAACCAATTAAGGAAGTAATACCTACAGTAAATAATGAATATGCAGAAGCTATGATTGGATTTAAACCAAATAAATAAACAAATATTGGAAGAGATAAAATTGAGCCTCCACTTCCAATTAGACCTAAAGTTATTCCAACTAAAAGTGCTCCTGAATAGCCCAATATTATATTTATATCCATCTATAGTAATATTAAAAATATGTTAATATAAATTTTCAAAACGATAATTTTAAATATCTTTAACAAATTTAGAATTATTATTTACTTAATGAGATATAAACTTTTTTTATTAATATTTATTTATATAAACTACTTGTCTTATTCTCAACAAGATACCTCAGTAAAAACATTAATTATTAAATCATTAGAGGACAATGAAATTCATATAAACACATTTCCTGTTAAAGTACCTCTAGTTAGGGGTTTAACAAATAAATTAGTTGTTCCTTTTTTTAATTATAATTTAAATAATGCCTTAAAAAAACCTGATTTAGATATAACTAAAAAGACTGATTTAGTTACTCCAACATGGGATATAAAACAAACTTTTAAGGAAGGTAATTCTACTTCTACAAAATTTAGAAAGGATTATTATTTAGGAGAGTTAGAAACAGATTCAAAATATGTAATAATCAAATGTAGAGATCATGAGTATGTTGATGGAGATAGAATTAAATTATTATTAAATAATATAGTTATACACCCCAATATTACCTTAACAGGAAGCTACTACACAATAGATATTGATCTTATTGAGGGTTATAATAATATTGAATTTGTAGCTTTAAATGAAGGCGAGTCCAGTCCTAACACAGCACAACTTAGTGTTTTCGATGAAAATGGGGTTAATCTCTCAAATAACAAATGGTTGATAACAACAGGATATAAAGCTAGACTAGTTGTATTTAAAAAATAAAATTAACTATTGAGCATTACCGGCATAACTAGCATGGTTATGCTTTCACCATCTGCATTACCAGAAGTTGGTTTTAAAATTCCTGCCCTGTTAGGTAGGCTCATTTCTAACCTTATCTCAGAAGATTCGAGGTTGTTCAACATTTCTAATAAAAACCTAGAATTAAATCCAATCTGAATATCATCACCTTGATAATCACATGTTAATCTCTCTTCAGCTTTGTTACTAAAATCTAAGTCTTCTGCAGAAATATTTAATTCAGCACCAGCGGCTCTAAGTCTTATTTGATGAGTTGTTTTGTTCGAAAATATTGAAACTCTTTTAACCGAATTTAAAAATTGAATTCTATCTATTGTTAATACGTTAGGGTTTTCTTTAGGAATTACAGCTTCATAGTTTGGGTAATTACCATCAATCAATCTGCATATTATTAATGTTTCTGGTAAAATAAATTTAGCATTAGAATTATTATATTCAACCGCTACTTCGTATTCTTTATCACCTAAAATAGTTTTAAGTAGATTAAGTGGTTTTTTGGGCATTATAAATTCTGCAGTTTCTGAGGCTGAAAAATCAGATCTTGTATATTTGACAAGTTTATGTGCATCAGTAGCAACAAAAGTTAGGTTATTATTGGATAGTTGAAAAAACACTCCACTCATCACTGGTCTCAAGTCATCGTTTCCTGCAGCAAATAATGTATTGTTTATTGCTTTAAGTAAAACATCACTAGAGAGTTTTGTTGAAGATGGGTTATCTAGTTGAATTGTTTTAGGAAACTGTTCACCATCAGAGTATGCTAAAGCATACTTTCCATGGTTAGAACTAATTTCAATTATGTTATTTTCTAGAACAACAAATGTTAGAGGTTGCTCTGGAAACGTTTTTAAGGTATCTAAAAGTAGTTTGGAAGGTATGGCTAATTTACCTTTACTTTCACTATCTACATCAATAGTAGTACTCATAGTAGTTTCAAGATCACTTGCAGTAATTGTTAAACTAGAATTTTCTAGTTCAAAAAGAAAATGATC
>JABHBC010000197.1 GCA_018674025.1 Flavobacteriaceae bacterium | reverse complement strand
CAGATAATTTTTGAGGATATTCTAATTTTATTTGAGTTATATTTTCTTTTAATTTTAATTTACTGCCAGGCCAATTAACATCTTTGTAATTTTTCTGCATCTCAGTGTAAGAAATTCCAAATAACTCTTCAGCTCTTTTATTTCTAAGTGATGTATATGCTGCAACCAATTCATTTTGAACGGAAATGTATGTAGCGTAAGTAGTTTCTCTTTCGTTTTTTAGTGAAATTATTGCTTTGTCTGGATTATCGGATGATTTTGGATCACGAGCACCTTTGCAATAATCACACTTATCTTCTCCAGACCCACCACCATTGTCTAAGAATTTTATTGCAGCAGCTCTTAACTCTTCTAATTCCATTACTTCATCTTCAACTAAAAGTTGATCTTTACCATTTAATAAAACGGTAAAAATATTTTTCTGTTTGATTATTACATCTTCTTCTGATTCTTCCATTGGAGGAAGCTTTCTACTTATACCAGAATCAGTTTCAATAGTAGTAGTAACCAAGAAAAAAATTAGTAATAAAAATGCAATATCAGCCATTGATCCTGCATTAACTTCAGGGGATGATCGTTTAGCCATAATTTATTTTTTCATGTTTTTTACTCCAAAAAACATCATTATACATGTTGCAGCTAAAATAAGTGCATAAAACATGAATAATCCTGCGCTAACTAACTTAGAGCCAGATGCTGACAACATATTACCATCTCTTAAAGGTGTTTCTTCTCCAGATGATAAAACAAAATAACAGATTAATGCTGTACCTAAAAATATTCCTACAACCTTAGAAGTGCTTAGTAATAAAGCCTTGTTGGAGGTGATGTTTTTTAACGTAAAGAATAAAACAAAAGAGATAATTAGTGCTAAGATAGTGTATGCTATGTATAATAACGTTCCTATTAAATCAGTAGATCCTTGAATTATAAATGCAACTAAAAGTATACCTATTAAAGATAGTATACCAGCTGTGTAGTATGTTCCTTTATATAAATTCATAATTATTTTTTATTGTTAACTAATAAATCCATTAGAGATATTGAAGCGTTTTCCATATCATTTACAATACTATCAATTTTTGATATGATGTAATTATAAAATATTTGTAAAATAATTGCTACAATAAGACCAAATACAGTTGTAAGTAAGGCAACTTTAATACCTCCAGCTACTAAAGATGGCTGCATGTCTCCAGCAGCTTCAATCTTATCAAAAGCCTGAATCATACCAATTACAGTTCCCATGAAACCAAGCATTGGTGCTAATGCAATAAATAAAGATATCCATGACACATTTTTTTCTAACTGACCCATTTGAACACCTCCATAAGCAACAACAGCTTTTTCTGCAGATTCTAAATCTTCATTAGCTCTGTCTAATCCTTGATAAAATATTGATGCTACTGGTCCAGGTGTATTTCTACAAACTTCCTTTGCAGCATCTAAACCTCCAGATTTAAGAGCATTTTCAACATCACTAGTTAATTTATCTGAATTAGAGGTTGCTAAATTTAAATATATAATTCTTTCAATAGCGATAGCCAAACCGAGTATTAAACATAAAAGAACAATTCCCATAAATCCAGGACCTCCTTCAATAAATCTCTTTTTTAATTCTTGGTGAAAGTTAGCACTTTCAACTTCCTCAACGACTGGTGTTTCTTCAGCAGTTTCCATAACTGGGGTTACTTCAGCTATACTTGAGTCAACAACAGTTTCTGTAACTTCTTGTACTTCATCTTGTAATATACTAGTTTTTGCATTTAAGCTAGTTATCATAAAAATTGATAATACTGTAAGGATAGATAATCTTTTCATTTTAATTTCTTTTAATTTAATTTGCGGTTAAAGATATAAAAAAAATGCAATTTTAAATAATTAATATTTATGCAGAGAGGAAGGGATTCGAACCCTCGATACACTTTTGGTGTATACACACTTTCCAGGCGTGCGCCTTCGACCACTCGGCCACCTCTCTAAATCAAATTACATTCTAGCAAATAAACTGAAAAAAAAACTAATCTTAAAATAAATACGGGGTTATTTTAAGAGATTTCTCCACTAATGCTTAGTTCAAACATCTCTTTGAAGTTTTTGAAATCTAATTTCATAGACAATAAGTACATTGATTTAATTATTGCTGACTCTAAAGTAATATCTTTTCCAGAAATAATATCTAGCTCAACAAGCTTTAATGAAGACTCGTACTTCCCCATTTGCACACTTCCTTTTGGACATTGCGAAACGTTTATAATATATTTTCCTTTCTTTATGGATGATTTTAACTGATCTATAAACCATTCAAAATCAAACATATTTCCTGAGCCATATGATTCAATAATGACAACTTTAGAATAACTATCAAAAAGCATGTGCTTGACAATTTGCTTAGAAATACCAGGGTATAATTTTATCACAGAAACTCTATCATCAAGTTTGTTATGAAAAATTGTATTGGAATTTAGTGGCTCATATAAATCTTCGGAATTAATTTTTAAATCAACTCCTGATTTTGCTAGTTCAGGATAGTTAAAACTAGCATATGCTTTAAATTGATCAGAGTTCACTTTGGTAGTTCTATTACCTCGAAAAAGCTTATTATCAAAATATAGACAAACCTCTTTAATAACATTAGTTTTTTTGAAAGATGAACCATAATTATCAAAATCGTGAGAAGGTATCGCTAGCTGAATTGATGTGATCAAATGCTCTTTTGCATCTGTCCTTAAGTCTCCAAGAGGCAATTGGGAGCCAGTTAAAATAATTGGTTTAGTTAAATTTTGAATTAAAAAACTTAAAGCTGATGCTGTATAACTCATCGTATCCGTACCATGAAGAATGACAAACCCATCGAAAGAATTATAATTGGTTTTTATTATTTCAACTAATTCAATCCAATTTTCGATTTGAATATTTGAAGAGTCAATTGGGTTATTTATAGATATAGTCTCTAATTGGCAATTAAGTAAATTAATTTCTTTGACCCTATCTAAAATATTTTCAAAATTAAAGGGGCTCAAATAAGGTTGCCCAGCCTCCTTGATCATACCAATTGTTCCTCCGGTATATATTAACAATATTTTTGATTTGCTCATACTTTTATCTTAAATAATTCAATTGCATTACTTGTAGTAATTTCGATTATTTTTTTAGCCGGAACTTCATAAATATCAGTTAATTTATCAATAATTATTGACAAATAAGAACTCTCATTTCTTTTACCTCTAAAGGGTGTCGGTGCTAAATAAGGGGAGTCTGTTTCAAGAACTAAATTTTCTAAAGAAACTTTCTTTAAGAATTTATCAATTTTTCCGTTTTTAAAGGTAACAACTCCACCAATTCCTAATTTCATATTAAAAGATATTGCTTTCAATGCCTGTTCGTAATTACCACTAAAGCAATGAAATATACCTCTAAGTTTTTCTGATTTTTCCTTCTCTAATACTTCAAAAATCTCGTCAAATGCATTCCTACAATGAATTACAATTGGTAAGTTTAAGTCTTTAGCTAATCTGATTTGAGATGTAAATACTTTTTTTTGAATACTTAGTGTTGATTTATCCCAATATAAATCAATACCAATTTCACCAATCGCTACAATAGGGTGATTTTCTAAAACTTTTTCAACGTGGCTTAATTCGTCTAAATAGTTGTCATTTACACTACATGGGTGTAAGCCGGCCATCAAATGCATTATTTTCGGATATGCTTTTTTTAATTCAAGCATAGACTTAGTATGAGATGAATCTATTGCAGGAAGAAAGAAGTTGTTAATTTTTAAATTTAGAGCGCGATTAATTACAACGTCAATATCGTCGGCAAATTCTTTTAAATATAAATGAGTGTGAGTGTCAGTTATCATTATTTAGTAAAGGTATAAATACTTACTAAATAATGAATAAGTTTTTTACAAGTCCAAAGAAGATTTTATGTTGTCATTCATTAAAAGCTCAATCGGGTTCTCTAATGCTTCCTTAATTGCCACTAAGAATCCGACACTTTCTCTGCCATCAATAATTCTATGATCATAAGAAAGTGCTAAGTACATTATTGGACGAATTTCAACTTTTCCTTCAATTGCAACAGGTCTTTCAACTATGTTATGCATTCCTAATATTCCACTTTGGGGAGGATTAAGAATTGGAGTTGATAACATACTTCCAAAGACTCCACCATTTGAAATAGTAAAAGTCCCTCCTGTCATTTCGTCAACTGTGATTTTTGAATCCCTAGCTCTAATTGCTAATCTCTTAACTTCAGTTTCAACTTCTTTAAAAGACATTTTTTCTGCGTGTCTTATCACCGGCACCATTAATCCTTTAGGCCCAGAAACAGCTATACTAATATCGCAATATTCATAAGTTATCATTTCCTTTCCATCAATCATCGAATTTACAGCAGGGAATAATTTCAATGCTCTAACAACAGCTAATGTGAAAAATGACATGAAACCTAAACTGACATCATGTTTAGCTTTAAAATCTTCTTTATATTTTGTTCTTAAATCAAATATTGAAGACATATCTACCTCATTAAAAGTAGTCAGCATTGCTGTTTCATTTTTAACTGTAACCAGTCTTTCAGCAACTTTTCTTCTAAGCATAGAAAGTTTAGTCCTAGTTTCTTTTCTATCACTATTAACAGATGGGGAACCCATTGATGGTTTAGAATTAACAGCATCATTTTTTGTTACTCTTCCATCTTTACCCGTTCCAATAATATTAGAAATTTCCAAATTGTTTTCAGCAATAATTTTTCTTGCTGATGGACTTGCTATGTGAGATTTAGTATTTGATTCAGCTTTAGTTGTTTCAATTACAGATTCATTTACTTCGTTATTTGTCTTTGTTTGATTACTTACTTCAGGCATTGAATCATTTATTGCGCTTGTATCAATCAAACAAACTACTTGCCCAACATCAACAGCGTCACCCTCTTCAGCTTTTAAAGTAATTAT
>JABHBC010000196.1 GCA_018674025.1 Flavobacteriaceae bacterium | reverse complement strand
TTCCATATACAGGTAAAAATATACCTAATTACAAAACAGGCTATTATCAAAATATTAAAGAAGATAACTCTCAAATTAACAAAATTTTAAATATTGTAGATAGATATGATTTAAAAAATAATTCTTTATTTATATATGCTGCTGATCATGGTATTTCAGGAAAATGGGGGCTTTCTGAGCAAGGACTTAAAGCTCCTTTTATAGTAAGATGGCCAGAGAAGATTAAGGCTAATATTCAATCAGATGTTGTTCTTTCCTTCGTTGATGTAGTTCCTACCTTTTTAGATATTATTGGCGCACAAATATCTGATGATATTGATGGATCAAGTTTTTATAAAACTTTATTGGGTGATGAAAAAGAAATACATGAATATATATATGGTTTATCTACCATGCAAAATATTCAAAAATGTAAAGTTTTTCCATCTAGAATGGTTAGAGAAAAGAAATTTAAATACATTAAAAATTTCAATTCAATTGAAGTTTATAAAAATAATTTAGGAGATAATGAAGTAGTTAATCAGTTTATTGAAATTGGTGCAAAATCATTCCCTAACAAACCTTTTGAAGAACTTTATGACTTAGAAAAAGATCCTTTTCAAAAAAACAATTTAGCAAATAACATCAAATATCTACAAGTAAAAAATAAACTTGAGTTAGCTCTTAAAAACTGGATGATTTCTCAAAATGACATTTTAATCACACATAAAATGCCTTTAATAAAACCAACTTTACATCCTTTGGATAGAAAATCTAAATGGAATAATGTTAGTGTAGATTTAGAAAATAAATTAAATGAAAATGATTATATCGAATTACACTATTAATAATTTTTTAAAATTATTATTATTTATAACTTTTACTTATTCGTTAAATTCTTATTCTAAGACTTCAGATGAAAAATTAAATGTGATATGGATTTCTTGTGAGGACATGGGACCAGTTTTAAGCTCTTATGGAGTTAAAGAAATTTCAACACCTAACATTGATAAATTAGCCGAAGAAGGCATTAAATATACGAATGCTTATTCCACAGTTGGAGTTTGTGCTCCAAGTAGATTTTCTATAATCACAGGAATGTATCCCGCAAGATTAGGAGCTCATAATATGAGAACTGGTAACTTTTATACATACAAAGATCCAGATAAGTTAACTTACAAGCAAAATAAAGGAGTTATTGATAAATCTGGTATAAATGTTCCTGAATATGAAGTTGTTACTCCTACTAACATTAAAGCTTTTACAGAGTATTTAAGAAATGAAAATTACTATTGCATTAATAATAATAAATGTGATTATCAATTTAATTCTCCATTTACTGCATGGGATGAAGTTAGCGGAAATATATCTTACAAGGATAGACCTAAAAATACTCCTTTTTTTTATGTAAAAAATTTGATGGTTACCCATGAATCTAGAATTTGGCTAAGGAAAAATGAACCAATAACAGTAAATAAAGATATTTTAAAAATACCTGCTTATTACCCTGATATTCCAGAAGTTAGAAATGATATAGCAATTAAATATTCGAATATTCAGGAAATGGATAGACAAGTAGGTGAAATAATTAGTGATTTAGAAAAGAACGACCTTTTAGATAAAACCATAATATTTTTCTGGAGTGATCACGGTGGAAATCTTCTTAGACAAAAAAGAGCTGTTGGAAACAGTGGACTGAAGGTTCCTTTAATTATTAGATTTCCTGACGGTTATAGATCTGGTGAAGTTGATAACAGAATCGTATCATTAATGGATTTGGGTCCAACCACAATGTCTCTTTTAGGAATCAAACCACCTTCTTTTTTAGATGGTAAGGCTTTTTTAGGAAAGTATAAGACAAAACCAAGAAATTATGCTTTTGGATCAGCAGATAGATTTGATGAATCTACTGACATGCAAAGGTCTGTTATTGATGGTAGGTTTGTTTATATTAAAAACTTCATGCCTGAACTCCCATTAATTTACAGAAATAAATATCGTGAACAAGTATCTATGAATAAGAAAATTATTCAGATGGATAGAGACGATGAATTGATTGGAGATTCAAAATATATCTTTATGAAATCTAAACAAGATGAAGAATTATATGATTTGAAATTTGACCCGTACGAAGTTGATAATATTGCAAATAACCCTGATTATAAAGATAAATTGATTGAATTAAGAAATGCTTTAAACACTTGGCAATATGAAATTGATGATAAGGGTTTTACAAATGAATCAGAATTGATAAATGAATTTTGGCCAAATATGATTCAGCCAATTACCAAGCCTGTGGAAATTACTGTTTCAGACAATGTTATTTCGCTTAAATGTGAAACAAAGGGAGCATCCATCGGATATCAAATTGGAGCTCAAATTGGTTCACAAAATTGGAAATTATATAACAAACCTTTTGATCTTTCATCCAATCAAAAATTAGCAACTAGAGCAATTAAAATTGGTTATAAAGCTTCAACTATCTCAAACATTAATTAAATTAAACTACCAATAATTTTCTGTCATTTAATTATTAATCTCAAATATTATAGTATTCGATCTAATTTTACTATATTTTTTTTCAATATTAATTTATTTTAGTTGTATGAAATATAAACTCAAACTAATACTATTAATTGTTGTATTAAGTCTTCACAGCAATACTTTTCTTGGACAAAATAACGAAAAGCATAATTTTCTTTTTATTTCAGTTGATGATTTTAGACCTGAGATTAATTCTTACGGAGTTAAAAAAATGATTACTCCAAATATTGATAAACTTGCTTCTGAAGGAATACAATTTAATAACGCATTTACTAACATTGCTGTATGTGGTGCTAGTCGTGCAAGTTTAATGACTGGAATAAGACCAAGTCAATCTCGTTTTAATGATTACACTTCGAGAGCCTCTATTGACACACCTGATGCTATTTCATTAAATCAAATATTTAAAGAAAACGGATATGAGACAATTTCTTATGGAAAAATTTATCATCACTCAGATGATACTGCAGAATACTGGTCAGAAACTGATGGAGGAGCTCACCAAGCAGATTATCAAGACCCACTTTCTATAGAAAGAAAACGTAATGGAGAAATTGGTGAACATGGTAGAAAAGGTCCCGCTTTTGAATACCCAGAAGTAGATGATTATGCATATAATGATGGGAAAATCACAAAAAGAGCTTTAAATAAGCTTAAAATTTTAAAGGATGAAAATAAACCATTTTTTATGGCTGTTGGATATGTTTCTCCCCACTTACCGTTCATTCAACCAAAGAAATATTGGGATATGTATGATCATAGTGAAATTCAATTAGCTGACAACCCTTATCAGCCAACAAACTCTCCTTACATAGCAATGCATGCTCAGCATGATTCTGCAGAGTTACGTGGGATGTATTTAGATATTCCAAGTAAAGGATTATTAAGTGATGAGCTTTCAAAGAATTTAATACATGGTTATTATGCTAGTGTTACTTACATGGATGTTCTTATTGGAGAATTAATTAATGGATTAGATGAACTAGGTTTGAGAGAAAATACAACAAT
>JABHBC010000195.1 GCA_018674025.1 Flavobacteriaceae bacterium | reverse complement strand
TTCAATTTTATTTTCTTGAATATTAAAAATAGATTTACCGTTAGTTAATATCTTTACAGCCATTTTTGTTGAAAAAATTGAATTTAAAGCGCCAAAAAAACTTTCCAAACCAACGGTGCCATATTCAGCATTGTCAAATTCTGTTTTTTTAAGCTCAATATTTAGTGGGTTATGATCAGATGTTACCATGTCAATTGTCCCATCTTTAACTCCATCAATTAAAGATTGAATATCTTTTTTTGTTCTCAACGGAGGTCTTACTTTGAAGTTTGTATTAAAGTTAAGTAAATTGTTGTCAGAGAAAAATAAATTGTGAATTGCAACACTACAACTAACGTTTAGGTTTTTTTTCTTTGCCTCTCTAATCAAATCAACTGACTTAGAAGTGGATATTGTTGGTATGTGCAAATTCCCTCCTGTATATTCAAGAATTGACAAGTCTCTCATTATTTGAACATGTTCAGACAAAGAAGGGTTACCTTTTAGCCCTATTGAAGTACTAGTAATGTTTTCATTCATTACCCCATTATTAGATAAAACTTTATCTTCTGGAAAAGACAGTATTATTCCATTAAAATTAGATGAATACAATAAAGCTAATTTTAATGTATTTGGATTAGTTATGGGTGTTTTATAATCTCCAAAACATATTGCTCCTCCAGTTTTCATATCGTACATTTCAGTTAGTTCTGATTTTAGATTAGTTAGAGCTCCTATAGGATATATTTCAACTAAGTCATTAATTGATTTATTTTTTATGTACTCTATCTGGGATCGACTATCTGAAATTGGATTTGTATTGGGTTGAAGCGCAATGGAAGTAAATCCTGATCTAGAGGCTACTCTCAAACCATTAGCTATAGTTTCTCTGTCTTCATAACCTGGTTCACCAAAAGATACGCTTGAATCAAACCAACCTCTGGAAACATGAAGATTAGTTAAATTAATTTCTTTATAGTTTTTAGGGTTAATTATATTAAAATCAATATTAGATATTATACCATTTTCAATCAATATATCCACTTTGCTGTTATGAAAATCACTTGTTTTGTCAACAATAGTAACAGATTTTAATAAAGTGTTCATTTATATTGTATTTAAAAATGAAAATTTTTACAAAAATAATAAAAGGATTTCAATTCAATAAACTAAATGTTATTTTAATAATTAACAAAAAAAATAATAATCTTTCATTTTTATAAATCCTTTTGATTTAAAAAAATTATTTATTAATAATTGCGATTTATCATTAGCGACTGTAATAATAGTCTGGAAATTTTTTAACTTATTTAAATGTTCAACATTTTTTAATTGTTTGTTGTAAATTACTTGATCAATTTTATTTGGATTATTACAAACCCAAACAAAATCAATTTTAAATGCACAAAGCTTTTTTGCAACTAACTTTCCTCTTCTTCCAGCTCCCCAAATCACTAATGTTTTATTAATATCATAACTTAATTCAACAAAGTACTTTAACTTTAAGTCTATGAAGCTATTATCGGCGTAATTTGAATGATTTCTAGAGGTTCTCATAGGATAATCTCTCCATAGATGTAGTACATTTTCTGATGCTATTGTTTTTATTTTATTTTTGTATAATCTAAATACTAAGTCATAATCTTCTGGATAAATATTTGAATCAAATGCTCCACAAGTAATTAAATCATCTTTATGTAACAACCAATTAGGAGAAGGAATGACACATTCTTTATATATATGATTAAAATTATCATTGTCCTCCATCATTTTGTTAAGCCAATTTTCATATTTTCTATATCCATCACCAACTCCTTTTTTTGAAAAATATTCAACTTTTGATGTTGAAATATAGCCTTTACCTTTAATCTTTAATAAGTTGTATAATTCATTTAATTTGTTTTTGTGCATTATGTCATCACTATCCATCCTAGTTATGTAATTTCCAGAGCATTTAGTAAGACCAAGCCTTAGACAATTAATTATACCTTGTTCTCCTTCATTTTTATAAAGTTTTATCCTTTTTTCGCTTTGAGAAATACTATAAACTTTCTGAAAACTATCATCAATTGAATAATCATCGATTATAATTAACTCCCATTTCTTATAGCTTTGATTAATAATAGATTTCAAACAATCATTAAGAAATTGGGAAGAGTTTTTAAATGGAGTTATAATACTGATAAGATCACTATTAGTCAAAATTTGAATTATTAATTAGAATAGTTTTTATATGATTTTTATTGCCAGAATTTGTCCAAGATATAAGGGTTTTATTTTTATTAATTATGTTAATTTTTGGAAAACCAGAAGATCTTGTATTTGATATTTCGTCAATAATTATTGATTTATTAACTCCGTTAAATCTATCAACTCTTTGTAATTTTATAAATGCTTTATCATCTATATAATCCATAAAACTAATAATTGAGGTATTTTCATTAATCATTTCAATATCTACTCTGCCTAAAGGATCACTTGTGTTAATTAAAATTGGATCATCAAAGCCTTTTGTAATATCATTTGTAAATGCAACTTTTATTTTACTTTCTCCATCAATTTCTGTATACCAAACCACTGAAGAAGAATTATCAAAAGTTGAAATCGCTGGACCATTGACTGGGCATCCAGCAATTATCCAATTATCATCGTTTACTTGTTGAGGAGTAGACCATATAGAATTTTTAAAATATGAATAATAAATATCTCTGGTTTCGTTATCAGATCGGTCCCTATAGACTGTTATTGGCGTGTTATTTGATGTTAAAGCTATATCAGTTTGACAGCAGTCACAAACCTTGTTATCTATTAATTCGTCCATAAGTATTACCCCATCTATGTTGTATGAGGTTGCCCTTAAAGTCATTTGTGGTTTAAGGTTTTTGTTTTTCTTTGATAACTCGTTTTGTCTTCCATCTAAGTAGGTAGACAGAAAATTATTATTATAATTAATAGTTGATACAAATCCATGCTCTGTTTTTGTATTGTCACTATGAAGTTTAATAGGATAATTCCAGCTATTTCCATCATCTTTTGAATTCATTACTTTAATATCATAAGAATAGGTATCTAACCCACTTTTTTCAAGATAGTGTACAGAAATACCATTTTGATTATTAGTGGTGATTCTAGGGAAGTCAGCCCAGTTAACAAACCAATCATTTGAGCTATTAATTAAAGTTGGTTTACTCCATTTCAATTCATCTAATTCTAATTTAGAAAAATATAATTTACTAATATCTGAATTCTCAGATGAAGAGATAAAACTTAAATAAGTGTCACCTTTTATTGAAGTATATAGGTTTGGTTCAGAAGATTGATAGTCCTTAGTTAGACTAATATCATATAATTCAGTTGATTGATTACAGCCAAAAACAAAACTATATAAAAGTATATATGTTATTAATTTTTTAATATTTAGCAGATTTTCCATTTGACAATGAGTTTTTTATAAACACCCTTAAATCTTCATTTGAAGATTCTAAATCCTCTGCTCTTAAATACATCATATGACCACTTCTATATCCTTTATAGGTAAACCTGTCTTTCATTTTACCGCTAGGATCTACATGCCACATTGTATATTTTGCTTGAAAATAGGTGGTTGCTCCATCATAATAACCAGACTGAACTAAAACTTTTAGATATGGATTTTGAGCCATTGCCTGTCTTAAGTCATCTCTTGTAGAGTCATTTCTATTATCCCATGGTCTAACTGAGCCAAACAAATTGTACTTTAAATCTGTTTTAAAGCCTAAATTATTTCTTAAATAGTGATTGATTGCAGGGGTAAACGAATGCTCCCAGGAGTCTAACTCAGCATTTGAGTCTGGTCTAGAACCTGCTACCATTTTATCTAGACCAAGATATCTAGAGTCTAATCTACCTATAGTGTAACCACTAGTTTCTCTTAATAAATCTTTCCAAAAGAAGCTAGTAGGAATATCTAAATTATGTTGTAAAATAGATTTTTCACTTAATCCAGAATAGTAAGACATTTTTTTAGCTATATTTTGTCTTTCGTTATCTGATATAAATCCTCCTTTTGCTAAAGCTGGTATTAATGTATTAATAGTAAATTCTTCAGATTCTGGTAAAATATCAAGTAAATCTTTGTTTTGTAATTTTTCATCCAATGCTTTATGATACCATGCAGCAGCAGTATAGTATGGTAAGTTGATCGCTGAACCTACAGCACCTCCTGTACTATAAACTTTATAATCAGCTGGAGAAACCAAAATCACTCCGTTTAGATACATCCATTGTCTTTCTTGCAACTCTAGTGATAAACCCATGACTCTAGTACCACCATAACTTTCACCAATTATATATTTAGGTGATTCCCATCTATTATTCCTTGAAACGAAGGTGTTAATCCATCCAGCTAAATATTTAATGTCAGCATTAATCCCAAAAAATAAACTCTTATCTGGCATTTTACCTTTTTTATCTGGAATCATTCGTGAATAACCTGTATTAACAGGATTAACAAAAACAATATCAGCTACATCTAAGATTGAATGGGGATTATCTTTAACTCCGTATGGTTGAACAGGGAAACCCTCATCGTCAATATTTAATATTTTAGGTCCAGTGTAAGCAATATGCATCCATACTGATGCAGAACCAGGACCACCATTAAAAGAAATTACTAAAGGTCTCTCAGTAGTATTTTTCATATCAGTTCTTTTGTAATAAGTGTAAAATAATGAAGCTATTACCTCTCCTTTTGAGTTCCAAACTGGTTGAGTTCCTGTAGACGCAAGATAATCAACTGACACATTTTTTATCTTTGTAGTATGATTACTAGTAATAATCGTATCAATAGGAAGTTTTAAATCTTGAGAATAAATAAGGGTAGGAATTATAAATGATAATAAAGTTAAATATAGTTTCATAATGTGAGTTTTAATTAAATAAATTTAAGGATTTTATAGTTAAGTAATTACAAAGTCTTCTAAAATGATTCAAAAGCACCTAACCCAAACAAAGCATAATCATATCTAACTGGATCTACAGGGTCAAACTCTCTAAGTTTTTTATCTAATTCAAATAGTGCCTTTGCATCGTTTTGTTTTCTTTTCAATAAGCCTAATTTTCTCGCTACATTCCCAGAATGCACATCTAATGGAATAGACAAATAACTTCTAGGTATATTTTTCCATATTCCAAAATCAACACCATTATTATCATATCTAACCATCCATCTTAAAAACATATTAATTCTTTTTGCAGACGATCCTTTATAAGGGTCAGCAATATGTTTTGTTGTTCGATTTTCATGAGGTAATTTAAAAAAAATTCTTTTAAGTATATGAATTGAATTTTGAGTTGATTTGTTCTTACAATTATTTGTAAATACTGATTCTAATCCACCATGGTTTAAGTAAATATTATTTAAAGCTTTTACAAAATAAATTAAGTCATTAGAATTAAATGTACGGTGAACAAAGTTGGTAAACAATTTTAAATCTTTTTCGGAATGATTTAATATGAAATCATAAGGGGATTCATCTAATAAAGACATCATTTTTTTTGCATTTTTTATAATCACTTTTCGATTTCCCCAAGAAATAGTTGAAGTTAAAAATGCAGAGATTTCAATATCTTCTTTTAACGAAAATGAGTGAGGAACCTGTATAGGGTCTGAATTAATAAATTTATAATTATTATACTGATTATACTTTTCATCTAGAAAAGACTTAAGCTCCGTATTATTTAACCTACTTAGCATTATCAATTAATATCACCATCAATAATTTCAATCTTTCTATCTGCTAAATCTGCTAACTTTTGATTATGGGTAACAATAATAAAAGTTGTATTGTACTTGTCCCTAATATCAAAGAACAGTTTGTATAGGTTTTCAGCACTAGTAGAATCTAGATTTCCAGAGGGCTCATCTGCAAATATAATTTGTGGATTATTAATTAATGCTCTCGCGACTGCAACTCTTTGTTGTTCACCACCAGAAAGTTCATTTGGCTTATTATTAATTTTTTCCTCTAAATTTAGGTAACACAACAGTTCATTTGCCCTTTTTAGTAAATCAACTTGATTAGTTTTTTTTATGTACCCAGGGATACAAACATTTTCAATTGCAGTAAATTCAGGTAATAATTGATGAAATTGAAAAATAAAACCAATCTTACTATTTCTAAAGTCACATAATTCATCTTCATCTAAATTCAAGATATCAATATTGTCAATAATTAAATTACAATCTTTGTTAGATGGTTTATCTAAAGTTCCTAAAATTTGCAATAATGATGTTTTTCCAGCTCCAGATGAACCAACAATAGAAACAATTTCAGATTTTGATATATTTAGATCAACTCCTTTTAAAACTTGTAGTGAATTATAATTTTTTTTTAAATTTTTGGTTTTAATCATTGTAAATAATAAATAATATTGTGAAATTACCAATTAATAATCATTAGACAAATTAGTTATTAATTATTATAATATGAAAGATTTAAATAAAGCTTACTTCGCAGGTGGTTGTTTTTGGTGTACAGAGGCTGTTTTCTCTAGAATAAAAGGTGTAATTGAAGTTTATCCAGGTTACACTGGTGGGGGAGTTGCTAACCCGAAATACAAACAAGTATGTTTAGGTATTACTGGTCATGCAGAAGCTGTTGAAATTCTATATGATAAGACAATTATTTCTTATAAAACACTCTTAGAAATATTTTTTAGCACTCATAATCCTACAACTTTAAATAAACAAGGAAATGATATTGGTACACAATATAGATCTGCAATTTATTGTGTTAATGAAGAAGAATTAAAATTGGCAAAGATTTATGTAAATGAGTTAAGTGATAAAAAAATATTTTTAGATACAATTGTAACAGAAATTAATATGTTAACTAGGTTTTATAAAGCAGAAATTGAACATAAAGATTATTATAACTTAAACTCTAATCAACCATACTGTGCGGCAATAATAAGTCCTAAAATAAAGAAACTAATGGAGCAAAATAAAGAAATCTTGAAATAACTATTTTTTAAATAAATAACCAAAGCTCATTAACCTTAGCATACCTTTAGACATATTAATTGCCATTTTATAGAAAAAATTAAATATGAATTTATCTTTTTGAAAAGTCAAAACACTAACAGTTACTCCAAATACAAATCCAAACCAAATTAATAAAACTTGATATATTGGAAACAAGATTAGTAATCTCATTGGCCAGTATATCATAGGATGAAAATCACCTTTACCAATATTTAAAAATTCAAGTACTGGTCCAGAAAATAAAGTTGAAGCTGAGCCTGTCACTCCAAAGACTATAAATATAATTACTACTTGAAAAAAGGAAGTTATACCCCACTTTTTTTTTATTTTTTTGAGCATTATTTTATTTTAAAATTTCAATAATTTGATCTGCAAGTTCTATGCCAATTCTATCTTGAGCTTCATTAGTCGCTGCACCTATATGTGGAGTTAAAGATATCTTTGGATTCATTAAAAGTTTAATTTCTGGATTAGGTTCATTTTCAAATGTATCTAGTGCAGCAAAAGAGACTTTACCATCACTTATGTTTTTATCTAGAGCCACTTCATCAAGAACTCCACCTCTCGCTGCATTAATAAGTCCTATGCCGTCTTTCATTAAATCAAACTCTTTATTCCCAATAACATATTCTTTTTGAGCTGGAACATGTAATGTAATAAAATCTGATTTACTTAAAACTTCATTAAAACTAGACTTTTCAAGCTTAAAATTTAAAATCTGTCTGTCAAAAAATTCTAATTTTAAATTGACTTTATCATTGTGTAAATCATAATAAATAACATTCATTCCAATACCAAGTCCAATTTTTGCTACTTCCTGGCCAATTCTACCAAATCCAATAATTCCTAAAGTTTTACCCCTTAATTCAACTCCTTTAGCAAAAGCTTTTTTAAGTTTTTTAAAATTAGAATCACCCTCTAAAGGCATATTTCTATTTGAAACATGTAAAAATCTTGCACAAGTGTATAGGTGAGCAATCACTAGTTCTGCAACGGAACCAGATGAGGCTGCTGGGGTGTTAATTACTTTAACCCCTTTTTCTTTAGCATACTCAACATCTATATTGTCCATTCCTACACCACCTCTTCCAATTATTTTTAAGCCAGGACAATTATCAATAATATCTTTTCTGACTTTTGTTGCACTTCTTACTAGTAAAACTGTAATTTCATTTTTATTTATATAATCAATTAATTGACCCTGCTCTACAGTTATAGTTTTAATGTCAATCCCGTTATTTAATAATTTTTCTACTCCACTGTTTGAAATACCATCGTTTGCTAATACTTTCATTTTTTATGCTTTTGTTTCTAATTCACTCATTACTTCTACAAGAACTTTCACGCTATCAAGCGATAATGCATTATACATAGACGCTCTATATCCTCCAACACTTCTGTGTCCATTAACACCATTAACACCTGCTTCTTTTAACATCGATTCAAAAGTGTCTTTTAAATCGTTGTTTGTTAAATTAAACGTTGCATTCATAGTAGATCTGTCTTCAATAGCAGCATAACCTTTAAAAAGCGGATTTAAATCGATTTCTGAGTACATAACAATAGCTTTTGTTTTGTTAATCTCATCGATTGCTTTAATTCCTCCTAAGTTTTTTAACCATCTCATGGTTAATAAAGAAACATAAATAGAAAATACAGGAGGTGTATTAAACATGCTACTTTTGTCAATCATGAGTTTATAATTCATCATTGAAGGGATATTTCTAGTCACTTTTCCGAGAATTTCTTCTTTAATAATAACGATTGTTGCCCCTGCTGGTCCCATATTTTTTTGTGCGCCAGCATAAATCAAATCAAATTTTGAAAAATCTAAATCCCTGGAGAATATATCACTACTCATATCACATATTACAGGAATAGATGATTCTTTAAAATCTTTAATTTGAGTTCCAAAGATTGTATTATTAGAAGTGCAATGAAAGTAGTCAGAATCAGAAGGAATTGTGTAATCTTTTGGAATATAGTTAAAGTTTGAATCTTTTGAGCTTGCTAACTCATTAACAGAGCCAAATAATTTTGCCTCTTTAATTGCTTTATCACTCCAAGATCCAGTATTCAAAAAAGATGCTTTAGTCTCTAAAAGATTGTAGGCTGTCATTAAAAACTGTGTGCTAGCTCCACCTTGTAAAAAAAGAACTTGATATCCTTTATTTTTAAGATTTAATAAATCTAATGCAATATCTTTAGCTTCGTCGATTACATCAACGAATGGTTTGCTTCTATGTGATATTTCTATAAGTGATAATCCACTTTGATTAAAGTCCATGATAGATTCAGAAGCTTGTAGTAAAACCTCTTGGGGTAGTATACAAGGTCCAGCACTAAAATTATGTTTTTTCATATTTTAAAATTAAACAACAAATTTGGTAATTATTAATCTAAATATTTTGTTTTTTAAGATAAGTTTTAAACTATATTGTTAACAAAAATCTCATTACATCTATATTGTCAGCATATTGATTTAAGGATGGGTTTTGAGTTTCACCAAAATTAACTTTGCCTTTGAATTCAATGTTACTAACTATACATTGAATATTGTCATCTTCAAGATATATTTTTTCTTTAAGAATAGAAACATTATCATAGTACTCAAAGTTAATTGTTGAAATAGGGGAGTGCATTTCATTACCTTCTTTAACAATGAAAAAACCATTATCAAGAAATTTATATTCACTCATTAAGTAAATTGCCTTATTGTAGTCATAGTTATTAGCATATTTATGATTATTGATTAATTCTTTATAACAAAAGATTGAATTAAAAAATAAATCAAAATTGTAGTTTTTAGGGACATATAATTTGGATACATTTCTACATCCAAGTCCAAAATATGTAAATATGTCTTGACTTAAAGATTTTAAATCATCATCAGATTCTTCACCATTTAAAATTGCTATTGAATTTCGATTTTTTCTAATAATAGATCGTTTATTTTTAAAATAGTAGTCAAAATATCTACTCGTGTTATCAGATCCTGTAGCAATAACACCGTCATAATCTTTTAAAAAACTGTCTGAATAAACTATTCTTTCAGATGGTAATTTCATTAAGTCTGTTAAAAAAGGAATAATACAATTATCACTGTTAGATAATTTAATAATTGAATTATGACCCGATAAAAAAACACAAATAAAATCATGAAAACCAACAAGAGGAATATTTCCTGCCATAATTATTGCAATATTTTTTCTTGATGTATTGTTTAAATTGTACTTACTTAACCATTTATTTAAATTATGTTTGGTTAATTTTTTGGACCAATAAGTTAAATTGACTTTAATATTTGCATCGGTAAACCATGGATTTTTGGATTGGGCTTTAATAATGACATCTTTAAATTCAACTAATTTATTATCATTATTGTTGTCATAATTTTCATCTAAATAATTTTTCAAAAACTCACCAATATCAGAAATTAATTGGATTCTTCTATTTATATTCATTTATCTACTTGGTTTTAAATTCTTTTAAAATTACTTTTGTGTCAAATTTATAAAACAATAATCATATGGCAATCATAATTACCGACGAGTGTATAAACTGCGGTGCATGTGAAGCTGAATGCCCAAATACAGCCATATATGAAGCGAGTGATGATTGGAGATATTCAGATGGGACTAGTCTTGAAGGAGATATAGTTTTAACTTCTGGTGAAGAGGTTAATGCTGAAGTCGTCCAAGAAGCAATTAGCGATGAAATATTTTACATAGTACCAAGTAAATGTACCGAGTGTGTTGGGTTTCATGAAGAACCACAATGTGCAGCCGTTTGCCCTGTAGATTGCTGTGTTCCTGACGAAAATAATGTTGAAAGTGAAGATATTTTAAAAAGAAAACAACAATTTATGCACCCAAATAACTAATGAAGGCAGGGATAGTAGGATTACCAAACGTAGGAAAGTCAACTTTATTTAATTGTTTATCAAATTCAAAAGCACAAAGTGCAAACTTTCCATTTTGTACTATTGAGCCTAATATTGGAGTTGTTAATGTTCCAGATAATAGATTATTAACTTTAGAAAACCTAGTTAAGCCTGAAAAAGTTATTCCAGCAACAGTTGAAATAGTTGATATTGCAGGATTAGTCAAAGGAGCTAGCAAGGGTGAAGGGTTAGGCAATCAATTTTTAGGAAACATCAGAGAAACTGATGCTATCATTCATGTCTTAAGATGTTTTGATAATGACAATATTATTCATGTAGATGGTTCTGTTGACCCAGTTAGAGATAAAGAAATTATTGATTTAGAATTACAATTAAAAGACCTTGAAACTGTAAACAAAAAATTAGAAAAGACCGTAAGAACTGCAAAAACAGGAAATAAAGAAGCTCAAAAAGAATTAATTATTTTAAACCAAATTAAATCTCATTTAGAATCTTTTAAATCTGTACGATCTCTAGATTTTGATAAGGATAATTATTCATCTTTTGTATCTCCACTACAATTAATTACTGATAAACCTGTTTTATATGTTTGTAATGTTGATGAAAATAGTGCAACCACTGGTAATCATTATGTTGACAGAATAAAAAAACTAGTTTCAAATGAAAATGCAGAGGTAATCACCCTCGCTGTTGGAATTGAAGCTGATATTAACGAGTTAGATGATTTTGAAGAAAGAAAGATATTTTTAGAAGATTTAGGCTTATCAGAACCTGGATCATCTAAACTGTTAAGATCAACTTACAAGTTACTAAATCTTCAAACATATTTTACAGCTGGTTTAAAAGAAGTTAGAGCCTGGACCATAGCTGTTGGATCTACTGCTCCCCAAGCTGCTGTAGTCATTCATACGGATTTCGAAAAAGGTTTTATTAGAGCTGAAGTAATTTCATATGATGACTATGTGACTTATAAAAATGAATTAAAAGTCAAGGAAGCAGGAAAGATGAATATTGAGGGTAAAAATTATATTGTGAATGATGGTGATGTTATGCACTTTTTGTTTAACGTTTAATTTTCAACATTCATTAAATACTTTGTTAATTACTTTACCTATTCTTGATTTCTTTTTTTAGTTTGATACACTATATTAGCATCGATCTTATTTATTTAAATTAAATGTCGCCAAACAACAATTATACAGAAGACAATATTCGTTCTTTAGACTGGAAAGAGCATATCAGAATGCGTCCTGGAATGTATATAGGTAAGCTTGGTGACGGATCATCTCCCGATGACGGTATTTATATATTATTAAAAGAAGTTCTAGACAATTCCATTGATGAATTTGTTATGGGTGCAGGTAGAACTATCGAAGTTTCTATTAATCAAACAAAAGTGACTGTTAGAGATTTTGGTCGCGGCATCCCTTTAGGTAAAGTTGTTGATGTTGTTTCTAAAATGAATACTGGTGGAAAATATGACTCTAAAGCATTTAAAAAAGCTGTAGGATTAAACGGTGTAGGTACTAAAGCAGTTAATGCACTTTCTGATTATTTTAGGGTAGAATCTACAAGAGATGGTTATTCAGTTGCTGCAGAGTTTAATCAAGGTTCTTTAATAAACCATGATGATAAAATAGAATCCTCTAGAAGAAAGGGTACAAAGGTTACATTTATACCTGATCAAACTATTTTTAAAAATTTTAAGTACAGAAATGAATATATTTCTAGAATGCTTAAAAATTATGTTTATTTAAACCCAGGTTTAACTATAATTTTTAACGGAGAAAAATTCTTTAGTGAAAATGGATTAAAAGACTTGCTAAGCGAAAGAATTAATGAAAACGATATGTTGTACCCAATTGTGCATATTAGTGGAGAAGATATAGAAGTAGCAATAACTCATAGTAAGACTCAATACAGTGAAGAATACCACTCATTTGTTAATGGTCAAAACACTACACAAGGGGGGACTCATTTATTGGCATTTAGAGAAGGTTTAGTAAAGACTATTAGAGAATTTTATGGTAAAAGCTATGATTCATCTGATATTAGAAAATCCATTGTATCAGCTGTTTCAATTAAAGTAATGGAACCAGTTTTTGAAAGTCAAACAAAAACAAAATTAGGATCTACTGACATGGGTGGTGATTTACCAACAGTTAGGACATATGTTAATGATTTTTTAAAAAATAGTTTAGATAATTATTTGCATAAAAATCCAAATATCGCAGAATCAATACAAAGAAAAATATTACAAGCTGAAAAAGAAAGAAAAGAACTTTCTGGTATTAGAAAATTAGCTAGAGATAGAGCTAAAAAAGCAAGTATTCATAATAAAAAACTTAGAGATTGTAGAATTCATCTAGGTGATCTGAAAAATGAACGAAGACTAGAGTCCACTTTATTTATAACTGAGGGTGATTCTGCATCTGGAAGTATTACAAAATCAAGAGATGTAAACACTCAAGCAGTGTTTAGTTTAAAAGGAAAGCCACTTAATTCTTATGGTTTAACTAAGAAAATTGTTTACGAGAATGAGGAATTTAATTTACTCCAAGCTGCATTAAACATTGAAGAATCAATCGAATATCTAAGGTATAATAATGTAGTTATAGCTACAGATGCTGATGTAGATGGAATGCATATTAGATTACTTTTAATTACATTTTTTCTTCAATTTTTTCCAGAGCTTATAAAGCAAGGTCATATTTATATACTTCAAACTCCACTTTTCAGAGTAAGAAATAAAAAAGAGACTATTTATTGTTATACAGAAGATGAAAGAATCGATGCGATTTTAAAATTAAAACCAAACCCTGAAATAACCAGATTTAAAGGTTTGGGTGAAATTTCTCCCAATGAATTCAAGCATTTTATTGGTGATAATATTAGATTAGACCCTATTATGTTAGATGAAGGTATGTCAATTGAGGATTTACTTAGTTTTTATATGGGTAAAAATACACCTGACAGGCAAAACTTCATTATAGAAAATTTAAAGGTTGAACTAGATTTAATTGATAATAAAAAATAATGATAGAGGAAGATAATAATCACATCAATCAAATTGTTGACAATAGTGAATCTATCACTAGAGTAACTGGTATGTACAAAGATTGGTTTTTGGATTACGCATCTTATGTTATTTTAGAACGTGCTGTTCCTGCTATTGAAGATGGTTTTAAGCCTGTTCAAAGAAGGATAATGCAATCGATGAAAGATTTAGATGATGGAAGGTATAATAAAGTAGCTAATATTGTAGGTCATACAATGCAATATCACCCACATGGAGATGCAAGTATAGCTGATGCTATGGTTCAAATTGGTCAAAAAGATTTATTGATAGACACCCAGGGTAACTGGGGTAATACATTAACTGGCGATAGAGCTGCAGCTTCTAGATATATTGAAGCTAGAATATCAAAGTTTGGATTAGATGTTATATTCAATCCTAAGATTACTAAATGGCAAGCATCTTATGATGGTAGGAGAAAAGAACCTGTTAATTTACCTGTTAAATTCCCTCTATTATTAGCTCAAGGCGCTGAAGGTATTGCTGTTGGTCTTTCTACAAAAATTTTATCTCATAATTTTATTGAATTAATTGATTCATCTATTAAACATTTACAAGGAAAAAAAATAAATATTTTCCCTGATTTCATTACAGGAGGTGTTGCTGATTTTTCAAATTACAATGATGGTAAAAGAGGAGGAAAGGTCAGACTTAGAGCTAAAATATCTACTATTGATAAATCTACATTATTGATTTCAGAAATTCCATACGGAACTACTACAACATCTTTAATAGATTCTATCTTGAAAGCGAATGATAGAGGCAAGATTAGAATTAAAAAAATTGATGATAATACTGCGTCAAAGGTTGAAATTTTAATTTATTTACCAAATGGTATTTCTCCGGATAAAACTATTGATGCTCTTTATGCATTTACTAATTGTGAAACATCAATATCCCCACTAGGTTGTGTTATTGAAAATAATAAACCTCTTTTTATAGGAGTTTCTGAAATTTTAAAAATATCTACAGACAATACTGTAGACTTGTTGAAACAAGAGCTTCTAATAAAACTAGGTGAATTAGAAAACCAATGGCATTACTCTTCATTGGAAAGAATTTTTATTGAAAATAAGATTTATCGTGACATAGAAAATCAAGATACATGGCAAGGAGTTTTAAAAGCTATTGATTTAGGCTTACGTCCTTACACGAATAATTTAAAAAGAGATGTAACTGAAGAAGATATTATAAGATTAACTGAGATCAAAATCAAAAGAATCTCAAAGTTTGATATTAGTAAAGCAAGTGATAAAATTATCGATCTTGAAAATCAAATCAAGAATGTTAAATTTAACTTAGATGATATTGTTAACTTTTCTATCAATTATTTTAAAAGCTTAAAAAAAGATTACTCCGAAAATAGACAAAGAAAAACAGAAATAAAGTTATTTGATGATGTTGATGCTACAAAAGTAGTAATTAGAAATACTAAACTTTACGTTAACAGAGAAGAAGGGTTTATTGGTACATCTCTAAGAAAAGATGAATATGTTTGTGACTGTAGTGATATAGATGATTTAATAGTTTTTACAAAAGATTGTAAGGTAGTTATTACTAAAGTTGGCTCTAAAACATTTATTGCCAAGAACATTATCCATGCTGCCGTTTTTAAAAAGAAAGACAAAAGGACCATATATAATATGATATATAAAGATGGAGACAAAAACTTTTATTATTTAAAAAGATTCGCTGTCTCTGGAGTAACAAGGGATAAGGTTTATGATTTGTCTTCTGCAAAAAAAGAATCTGTTGTTTATTATTTTTCTGCAAATCCCAATGGTGAAGCTGAAATTGTTTCACTAATTCTCAGACAGTCTGCAAAATTAAAAAAGTTTAAATGGGATATTAATTTTTCTGATTATCTAATCAAAGGAAGATCTTCTAGAGGTAATATAGTTACAAAGCATAATGTTAATAAAATTGAATTAAAAGAAAAAGGTGTATCAACTTTAAAACCAAGAAAAATTTGGTTTGACGACACTATTCAAAGACTAAATGTTGATGCTAGGGGAGAGTTGTTAGGCGAATTTAGAGGAGAAGACAAATTATTAATAATAAGGCAAAATGGTATACTTAAAACTATATCTCCAGAAATTACAACACGTTTTAATGAAGATATGATTGTTTTAGAAAAGTGGTTACCAAAAAAACCTATCTCAGCAATTTACTTTGACGGGGAAAAAGAAAAATATTTCTTAAAGAGATTTTTAATTGAAAATGAAAACAAAGAAGAAACATTTATTTCTTTAAATAAAAATTCCTTTTTAGAAATTGTCTCTA
>JABHBC010000194.1 GCA_018674025.1 Flavobacteriaceae bacterium | reverse complement strand
TGGTTGCATGTGCAGACTTTGTACTTGGTAAAACTCCAGGTCCTACAGTAAGTAATTTAAGCTCTACACGCGCTTTAAAGGACATTTCAGATAAACATGGATGCAATCATCAGTCAAGTGCTGTTGGTGAGGTTAATGTGGTTGAAATGATGAAGAAAAATAATGCCGTTATTGGAGGTGAAGGAAATGGTGGAGTTATTTATCCAGAATCTCATTATGGTAGAGACTCTATTGTAGGTATTGCAATATTTTTAAATTTATTAGCTGAAAGAAAACTAACTGCTTTAGAATTAAAAAGCGAATATCCTTCATACTTTATGAGTAAGCAAAAATTGCAACTTAATAATGATTTAAATTTCGAGGCTATACAAGATTTTTTAATGAATAAATATTCTTCTGAAAAAATTGATACCGTTGATGGACTAAAAATTGATTTTGAAGATTCATGGGTTCAACTTAGAAAAAGTAATACTGAACCTATCATAAGAATATACAGTGAAGCTAAATCTCAGGAATCAGCTGATGCACTAGCTAATAGTGTAATTAAGGATATTACTAATAAGTTTATGTAAGCTATTTAGATGGAGCTTTGTCTTTATGCTTCCATCTTTTGTGAGTCCAAGTATAAAATTCTGGAGCTCTAATAATTTGTTGTTCTACTTTCTTAATAAAGAGGTCTGATATTTCAAAATTTTCATAATCTTTTGGGGTTGTTGTAATTTTTTCAAAAGTAGTCATATAATATCCTCTTTTTATTCTCTCAGTTGCAAAAAATGCTATAGCTAGATTATGTTTTTTTGCAAGCATTTCAGCACCTGTATGAATAGGTACAGTAACCCCCATAAATTTACCCCAATGAAAAGCTCTTTTTAATTTAGGAGTTTGATCAGATGCAAATCCATAAAGAGATATTTTATTTTTTAATCTTGAGTTTTTAGCTATTGTAGCAATGGACTCTTTTGTACTAATTAAAAACCCATTAAACCTGCTTCTTGATTTTTTTATGATTTTATCAAAATATGGATTAGATAATTTTTTATAAATACCATAAATATCATATTTAACAAATCTGTCGAGAATAAATACCCATTCCCAACTTGCATAATGTCCACACATTAAAATTAAATCTTGCTCTGTTTTTTCAAGTTCTTTTAAAACTTCAACATTTTTAAACTGAAACCTCTGTTTAACTTCCTCTTCAGCCATTCCTGAAAACTTTATAGACTCCAAAAGAACATCAGTTAAATTTCGGTATGTTTTTAATTCTATGTTTTTTATCTCTTTCTTAGTTTTTTTAGGAAAAACTAAATTTAAATTATGTTTAACAGTTTCTCTTCTGTATCTAATAATGTAATAAAATATGTAAAAGAGGAAATCAGATAATTTGTAAAGTAAAAAAAAATTAAGTCTTGATACAATCCAAAATAATGGATATAAAAAAATAAAAGATATTAAATGATTTAACCTATTAATCATGGAGCAAATATAAATATATATTCTATAAATTAATTTTAAGTGCTATTTTAATTAACATAATTCAATTTCATTACTTTTGCTAAAAATTTATTCGTGATTAAAACCGACACTATAATAGCGCTTGCAACTCCTCCAGGTATAGGAGCAATCTCTGTTATTAGGCTCTCTGGAAAAGACTCAATTATTATATCAAATAAATTATTTAAGCCCTTAAATAATACTGATCTTATTAATCAAAATACTCATACTGTTAGTTTGGGGTATATAAAAGATTCTGATATTACCATTGATAAGGTTTTAATATCAGTTTTCAAAGCACCAAAATCTTACACTGGTGAAAATATTGTTGAAATCTCATGTCATGGAAGTGTTTTTATACAACAAAAAATAATCGATTTATTCACTATTGTTATTGTGCAGGCTCTTCTATAATTATTGTTGATACCATCCATGGGTGTACAATACACATGTATTCGTATTCTCCAAGGTCTAACTTGCTAGTATCAAGTTTGTAAGATTCTCCAGCATTTAACAATCCTGTGTCAAATGTTTCTCCAAAGTCTACTGAACTTG
>JABHBC010000193.1 GCA_018674025.1 Flavobacteriaceae bacterium | reverse complement strand
GTCTTAGGTTCAACTGCAATACCAATTACTGGGTCAGGAAAATCCATTGATTCCAGAACAACTGGGTTTTTCTCATTTGACATTGTATCACCAGTCTTGATATCTTTAAATCCTACGGCTGCACCTATATCTCCTGCTTCAATAAAATCAATAGCATTTTGTTTATTAGAGTGCATTTGATAAATACGTGAAATACGTTCTTTTTTACCTGATCTATTATTTAGTATGTAAGACCCAGCTTCTAATCTACCAGAGTAAACACGAAAGAATGCAAGACGACCAACAAAAGGATCTGTAGCAATTTTAAATGCCAATGCAGCAAAAGGCTCATTAACAGATGGTTTTCTGGAAGTTTCTAAGTCAGTTTTAGGATCAATACCAATAATAGCTTCTTTATCAGTCGGAGACGGTAAATATCTACAAACAGCATCAAGTAAAAATTGTACTCCTTTATTTTTAAAAGCAGAACCACAGATCATAGGAATGATAGACATATCCATAACTGCTGCTCTAAGTGCTGCATGTACTTCATCTTCTGTAATAGAATCTTCATCTTCCATGAATTTTTCTAGAAGGTTTTCGTCATAGCCAGCTACTTCTTCAATTAAAAGTGCTCTATATTTTTTTGCTTCTTCTTTAAGTTCTTCTGGAATTTCAATAACGTCAAAGGTTGCTCCTTGAGTTTCTTCATGCCAAATAATAGCTCTGTTTTTTACTAAATCAACAATTCCTTTAAAATCATCTTCATCACCAATATTTAATACAATAGGAACAGCATTTGATCCTAACATATCTTTAACTTGTTGACAAACACCCATAAAATCAGATCCTTGTCTATCCATTTTATTGACAAAACCAATTCTTGGAACTTTATAATTGTCTGCAAGTCTCCAGTTAGTTTCTGATTGTGGCTCAACACCGTCAACAGCACTAAATAAGAAAACTAACCCATCTAATACTCTTAATGATCTATTTACCTCAACTGTAAAATCAACGTGGCCAGGAGTATCAATGATATTAAAGTGATATCCATTAGCATCAGCAGTAGGTTTACCAGTTTCAGTTGGGAATTCCCAATTACAGGTTGTTGCAGCAGAAGTGATTGTGATACCTCTTTCTTGCTCTTGTTCCATCCAGTCCATTGTAGCAGCTCCATCATGAACCTCTCCAATTTTATGTGAAACACCCGTGTAGTATAAAATTCTTTCAGTAGTAGTGGTTTTACCAGCATCAATGTGCGCAGCAATACCAATATTTCTTGTATATTTTAAATCTCTTGCCATTGTGATTAGAATCTAAAGTGTGAAAATGCTTTATTGGCTTCAGCCATTTTGTGAGTATCTACTTTCTTTTTAACTGCACTTCCTTCTTCTTTTGAAGCAGCAAGTATTTCAGCAGCCAATTTTTGAGCCATAGACTTTTCGTTTCTTTTTCTTGAATATCCTATTAACCATTTCATAGCAGTAGAAATTTTTCTATCCGCTCTAATTGGATTAGGAATTTGGAATGTTGCTCCACCTATTCTTCTACTTCTAACCTCAACATGTGGCATAACATTAGTTAATGCTTCTTTCCAAATTTCTAGTGCAGTTTTTTCTTCATCAGTATTCTTAGATTCAACTACATCAATGGCGTCATAAAATATTTTAAATGCAGTTGACTTTTTACCTGACCACATCATCATATTGACGAATCTAGTAACTAGTTGATCATTAAACTTTGGATCTGGTAATATTGGTCTTTTCTTTGCCTGTCTTTTTCTCATTTCTTCTAATTAAACTTTTTAATTATTTTTTTGGGCGTTTAGCACCGTACTTAGATCTTCTTTGCGTTCTTCCTTCGACACCTGCGGTATCTAAAGCGCCACGAACAATATGATATCTAACTCCTGGTAAATCTTTCACCCTTCCACCTCTAACCAATACTATCGAGTGCTCCTGTAAATTATGTCCCTCACCTGGGATGTAAGCGTTAACTTCTTTACCATTAGTTAACCTTACCCTTGCTACTTTACGCATAGCAGAGTTAGGTTTTTTAGGTGTAGTAGTATAAACACGCGTACAAACTCCACGTTTTTGAGGACATGAATTTAAAGCAGCCGATTTACTCTTCTTGGTTATTTTGGTTCTTCCCTTTTTTACTAACTGTGATATTGTTGGCATATTATATTATAATATTTTTTAATTTCCCCTATTCATAAGGAGCGTGCAAAGGTAGAAATTTAAATGAATTATTCAAATCTTAATTATTAAATTTTACAAGTTTTTTCTAAATAGCTTAAAAACACACTATATTAAGAATATAATCGTTTCAACATATATCACTAATCAATCATGAATAACTATAGTAAAATAGTATTTATAATATTTTTAATTGTTGTTAGCAATAATATCATAGCTAATACTTATAATTTAAAAAATAAGCTAGATATAGCTGATGATAACTACTTCATCATCATTGATTCTATAAATAATGATGTCAATAATCTAGAATTAACAAAAAAAATAGACAGTATTAGAAATCAGGGTTATTTTAAACTTGAAATTGTAGAAAAGATTAAGATAGACAGTCTAAAATACAAGATAAAGATAGATTTAAATCAAAAATTCGAGAATATTTATCTGCTAGACAAAGGATCAATGATTAATTTTAAAGATCAAAAAATAAAAATTATTAACGATGAAAGACATTACCAAATAAAAATTAATCAATTAGAAGGATTTTTAACTAAAACTAGCGAAGACATTGCTAATAAAGGATATCCATTTAATAAAGTTCAGCTAATAGACATAAAATCATATGATCAAATAAACTTATATGCAACGGTAAATATTGAACTTAATCAAAAAAGAAAAACAGACAAAATAATTGTAAAAGGATATGAGAATTTCCCAAAAACATTTACTAAGCATTATTTGAGGTATTCAACTAAAGATGATTTTAATTTTGAGGAAATTAAAAAAAAGGGAGAAGAAATTCAAAAACTAGGATTTGTTCGTCAAGTTAAAGACCCAGAGGTTTTATTTAAAAAAGATTCCACAATAACATATCTATATTTGGAAAAAGTTAAAAATAATAGTTTTGATGGATTTATTGGTTTTGCAACAAATGAGGAAAATAGAAAATTAGATATTAATGGCTACATGGATATCAGACTTAATAACAGTTTAAATTATGGAGAGCAAATAAATATAAATTATAAAAGTACTAATGATAGTGACAGGTTTTTAAAAACTAATATTATTGCACCATATATATTTAATACTCCTTTTGCTCTTGAATTAAATTTAGACTTAACTAAAAAAGATTCAGCCTACACAAAAGATAAACAATCTGTCGGCATTAGCTATTTAATCAATAATAAACATAATGTAAGTTTTCACATTAGCAGTTTAAATTCAACAAGTTCATTAGAAATAGCTAATGAATTAATCAAAGATTACAAATCAAATTTTAAAAAGATAAAATATGATTTTAAAAAAGTTAATTTTAATGATAAATTAATTCCAATTAAATTTTTAACTAGTGTAGAATATTCAAGTGGTAATCGTAAGGATAATTCTGGAACATATAATCAAAACATTTATTTGGTTAGAGCCTTTAATAACTTCAATGTTACAGAAAAAAGTATTATTTACATAAACGTAGAATCATTTTTGTTAAACTCAAATAATTACTACCTGAACGAAATGTTATTATTTGGTGGAATTAACTCAATCAGAGGGTTTGAAGAAAATAGTATCCCCACAAATAAGATGTTTTTAATTAATTCAGAATTTCGATTCAAACTAAATAATGATATATATATTAATTCGATAATTGATTCAGCATATTATGAAAATATAATCGAAAATAATAGTATTAATATATATGGTGTAGGTTTTGGGTTAAATATAAACACAAAATCTGGTGTATTTAGAATAAACTATGCTAATGGTATAAGAAAAGGACAAGACATTGATCTAAAATTATCTAAAATTCATCTTAGCTTTTCTAATATTTTTTAAAAATTAACATTAATTGTTAAATAATAGCCTTATTGAACTTTAATTATCAAACAAAAGACCTCTTTTTATCTGAATAGAGTATAATTTATAGGGAAATTAACAAATATTAACGTTTTTAAAAAAAAATCTATATGGTTAAAACAACATAATAGAGCTTAAATTTATTGGAATAAAGTTGTTTATTTAACATTTATTTATGATTTTTGTTTTTAGACTAATAAAAATAAATTATAAACATGAAAACAAAGTTTAGTGGAATTCTAACGCTTTTACTAGCGTTGGTTGTGCAAATTTCTTTTGCACAAGGAAAAGCAGTTTCAGGTAATATTTCAGATGATTCTGGTATGCCGGTAGCTGGAGTAAACATTATTGTACAAGGTACAACTAACGGTACTCAATCAGATTTTGATGGTAATTATAGCATCATGACAGATGAAGGCGCTGTACTTACATTTACTTATTTAGGATATTCTACAGTGAATCAAACTGTAGGAGCTTCTGGAACAGTTAATGTAACTATGAGCGAAAATGTTGCAGAACTTGATGAAGTTGTTGTAACTGCTCAGGGTATTACAAGAGAGAAAAAATCTCTTGGTTATGCTGTTAGTGAAGTATCTGGTGAAGAAATGGAACAAAGAACAGAAGGTGATGTAGCCAGAGTATTATCTGGAAAAGCTTCGGGTGTTGCAATAACATCTGCGAGTGGTACATCTGGATCTGCTACAAATGTAGTTATTAGAGGTTATACTTCTATTAATGGTAGTAACCAAGCCTTATTCGTTGTTGATGGTGTTCCTTTTAGTAGTGACACAAACGCACAAGGTGGGTTCTTAAGTGGTAACATTGGTTCAAGTAGATTTTTGGATTTAGATCCAAATAACATTGCTAGTGTAAACGTACTTAAAGGATTAGCAGCAGCTACATTATATGGTACTGCTGGTAAAAACGGTGTAATTGTAATTACTACTAAATCTGGATCTGCAAGTAACAAAGGTCCAAAGAAAACAGAAATCACAATTAACCAATCTTATTTTGTTAATGAAATCGCTTCAATGCCTGATTATCAAAACAAGTATGGTGGTGGATTTGATCAATCATTCGGTTGGTTCTTCAGTAACTGGGGACCTGCTTTCGCTAGAGATGGTGTAGATGGTTGGGCAAATGACCCTGCAGGAACAATTATTGACACTGATGGTGTTGGTACAGTTGAGCATCCTTACGGATCTTCAGCATTTCTTAACAACTTCTTAGGTGGTAACAACGTTTTAAATAACGAATACACTGGCCAAAGATATGCATGGAAACCTTACGAAAGTGTTGAAAATTTCTTTAGATCAGGTGGAGTATCTAATACTAACCTAGCAATTGCTGGTCAATCTGATGATGGAACTGTTTCTTACAATGTAAACTACGGTCACTTAGATGAAAAAGGATTTACACCAGGAAATGGAATTAGAAGAAACACTTTATCTATTGGTGGTAGAGCTAAACTTTCAAATAAATTTACTGCATCAGGTTCGATAAACTACACTAATAACAGTGTAATTTCTCCTCCTGTAGCATCAAGTAGAGGTAACGGAACATTAGGATGGTCAACATTCGGTAATGTATTCTTTACTCCTAGAAACGTTGATTTAATGGGATTACCATTTGAAATTCCTGAAACAGGAGGTAGTATCTACTACAGAAACGGTAACGATATAATCAACCCAAGATGGTCAGTAAAAAACTCACAAGGTGGACAGGTAACAAATAGAATATTTGGTACTGCTCAACTTAACTATGAGTATAATGATAATTTAACATTTACTTACCGTTATGGTTTGGATTGGTATAATGAAAGAAACACTGCTTACTCAAATAAAGATGGTGTTAACTTTAACGAAGCAATTTTCGGATACTTAAACAGCTGGGATAACAATGTTTCTGTAAGTACTCACTATGCGAGTGTTAACGGTAACTATGATTTATCAGACGAGGTTGGAATGAGTTTTGTTGTAGGTGCTACATCTCAAAACAGAAGTTATGACAGAGAAGGTGTTGCAAGTTCAGGACAAATTGTATTTGGTGTTTTACAACACTTCAATTTTGAAAACCAAACCCCTATATCATATCACGGTAGTCAAAACACAGTAGGTGTATTCGCAAGTACTGATTTAGATTACAACGATTATTTATTCGTAACATTATCAGCTAGAAACGATTGGGTTTCTAACTTACCTACGGAAAATAATAGTATGTTCTACCCTAGTATGAGTGTTGCATTCTTACCAACGGCAGCTAACCCAGACATGAAGTCTGATAACTTAAGTTATTTAAAGGTTAGAGCTGGTTACGGAACATCTGCAGGATTCCCTGGAGGTTACCCAACGGTAAACAGTGTTAATCAAAGTACAAACGTAAATGGTGGTTTAAACGGAGGTATAATTACTAATTCAGTTAGTGATTTCCAAGCTAACCCAGATTTAAAACCAGAATTACTTGGTGAATTTGAATTAGGATTTGATGCAAGATTGTTTAACAACAGACTTGGTGTTAATGCTTCTTACTTTGAAAGAACTAGTACTGATTTAATTGTAAACAAGCCTTTACCAACATCAACTGGATTTACATCTACTCAAGATAATATCGGTAAAGTAGAAGGTGATGGAGTTGAATTAGATTTAGATTTTGATGTAATGGAATCAAACGACGGTTTAAATTGGAATGCTAGAGTAAACTTTACAACTAGTAATTCAATTGTAACTGAACAATCGGATGATCAAATTATCTTTGCTGGTAGAACTGAAGCCTTTTTAGGTGGTAACGCTGCGATAGAAGGTGAACAATTAGGTGTTATAGTTGGAACAAGAATTGAGAGAAATGATTTAGGACAATATGTTGTAAATGCATCTGGTAACTACGTAGTTGAAGACAATATGTCTATCGATGCTAATGGTAACCAAGTTGCAGCTGGAACTGAAGGTTCAAGATCTATTACTCCAATAATTGGTAATCCAAATCCTGATTATGTAATGAACTTAATTAATACAATTTCGTACAAAAACTTTAATTTAGGATTCCAAATGAGCCACACTGCTGGTGGAGATATCGCTACATCAACTGTAGCAACTCTTCTAGGTCGTGGTGGTATTGTTGAAGACAGAAAGAATACATTTATTCTTCCTGGTGTATTAGGTGATGGAACTCCAAACAACCTACAAATCAACAACTCTTCATATTACTTTAACAATGTATTATTTGGCCCTAAAGAATTATCAATTTATGATGGATCTGTACTAAGGTTGCAAGAAATATCTTTAGGTTATTCATTCCC
>JABHBC010000192.1 GCA_018674025.1 Flavobacteriaceae bacterium | reverse complement strand
TGATGTGTTTGAGTAAGATTCTATAAAAAAATTAATTACGCTAGACTTGGTTTTATAAACTAGGCTTATTATTTAAAAATGATTTATTTGAAATTTCAGGCGGAATGGAATTTACTTTCTTTGATTTCAATTTACACGAAGCTGGATTAAAATACACCCCCTATATCTTCACAGGGATAGTGTACACTAAATTTGATAAGTTAGGTTATCAAAATAGTACTATTTCAAATCTTGGAGGCAGAACTAATTCGCTTGGAATACCATTTGTTTTAGGTTTTAAATACAGAGTATTAGAACAATTAATTTTATCTGCAGAAATTGGTTCAAGATATGTCTTTTCAGACAATATTGATGGAAGTTTATCCAATACAGAAAATTATACTAATTTTGGAAATATTAATAACAGAGATTGGTATGTATTTTCATTAATTAATTTATCTTACACCTTTGGTAGAAAACCTTGTTATTGCAATTATTAAATAATGCTAAAAGAAAAGACAAATATTCCAAATCACATAGCCATAATTATGGACGGAAATGGTAGGTGGGCAAAAAGTAGGGGATTAACTAGGCATCAAGGACACAAAGAAGGTAAAGAGTCTGCCAAAGAAATTGTTAAAACTTGTGCTAAACTTGGAGTAAAAAATTTAACCTTATTTGCATTTTCAACAGAAAATTGGAAAAGACCCAAAAAAGAGGTTGATTTACTAATGGATTTATTGCACAACTCATTAATGTCTGAATTAAAGGAACTTAAAGATAATAACATCAGACTTACAACTATTGGAGATATTTCCAAAATTCCATTTATTGTAAGGACATTTTTAAAGAAAGTTTGTGATGACACAAAAAATAATAATTTAATGACTTTGACGCTTGCATTAAATTATGGTTCCAGAGATGAAATTATAAATTCAGTGAAAAATATCGCTGATAAAGTTAAAAATAACATAATTTCTGTTGAAAAAATTGATGAATCGCTAATAAATCAGCATCTTTACACTCGAAAATTACCTGATGTTGATCTCATGATTAGAACAAGTGGTGAAAAAAGAATTAGTAATTTCTTACTGTGGCAATCTGCTTACGCAGAACTGCACTTTAGTGAAGAATTATGGCCTGATTTCAAAAGCGAACATTTAATAAGCGCGATAACTGATTATCAAAACAGAGAAAGAAGGTTTGGAAAAACAAGCGAACAGCTTACTTAAAAATAAAAGTTTTGAAAATAGATTTTAAAAAAATTACTTACATATTTTTACTTTCTTCATTATCAGTATTCTCTCAACTAGCTGAAAAAAAACAATCCTATATTATAGGTGACGTCAGCGTTTCCGGTAACACAACATTTAGTCCTCAAACTATAGTAACATACTCAGGTTTGGGTAAAGGTGAAAAAGTAACTTTACCAGGTGAAAAAATTAGTAATGCAATAAAAAAATTATGGGGATCAAATTTATTTAGTTCTATAGAAATATTCGAAACTAAGAAAAGTAATGATACCGTTTTTCTTGAAATTTCTTTAGTTGATTTACCTGAACTTACAAATCTTATTATTACTGGAATTAAAAAAAATAAAACCGAGGATATTATAAGAGAAAATAAACTCCAAAATGGAGTCAAAGTAACTGAAAACTTAATAACGACTACAAAGAATTATTTAGAAAATTCGTACAGAAAAAAAGGTTTTTTAAAAGCTAAGGTAACTATTAAAACAGAAGCAGTAATCGATAGTACTACTAAAGCAAAAGTAAATATGTTTTTGGATATCAACAAAGGCAGCAAAGTTAAATTGGAGGATATTTCATTTATCGGAAATGAAAAAATTAAATCTAAGACATTGTTAAAAGCAATGAAAAATACAAAAAAGAAAAATATATTTAGAGTTTTAAAAAGATCTAAATTCATTAAAGATGATTTTAAAGAAGATTTAGTTGGTGTTGTAGATAAATATAAAGAAAATGGATACAGAGACGCAAGAATTCTTATCGACACACTTATCTATGACAAGAAAACTAACATGGCTAATATCTCTATTAAATTAGAGGAAGGTGAGAAATACTCATTTGGTGAGATTAATTATTTAGGAAACACTGTCTATTCAGACGCTCAACTTAATCAAATTTTAAAGATTAAAGAAGGAGATACTTATAACGGAGTTGAACTTGAAAAAAGAATAGCTGATAGTTCTGACCCTGATGCTAATGACTTATCAAATTTATATCAAAATAATGGATATTTATTTTCGTCTGTAACTCCTGTTGAAGTAAGTGCTGATGGTAATGTTATCGATTTAGAGATAAGAATCAACGAAGGGAAACCTGCCTATTTTAATAACATATCAGTTGTTGGTAATGAAAAAACAAATGATCATGTCATATACAGAGAAATAAGAACACGACCAGGTCAATTGTATAGCAAGGCTAATGTTATGAGAACCTTACGCGAGTTAGGTCAATTAGGTTATTTTGATGCTCAACAAATTTCTCCCGATTTTAAAAATGTCAACCCTGGAAATGGAACATTAGACATGGAATATTCAGTTGTAGAGAGTGGATCAAGTCAAATTGAATTACAAGGTGGATATGGTGGCGGAGGATTTATAGGTACATTAGGTTTATCTTTTAATAATTTTGCAAT
>JABHBC010000191.1 GCA_018674025.1 Flavobacteriaceae bacterium | reverse complement strand
TGATAAATAAATTTCGGTCTCCACTCTTGTTGTAAATCATTAGAACCATCTAATTTTGTGTTAATTTTTTTAAGTCCACTCAAAAAGCATGATGCACTAACTAATTCACTAGCTTTCGGATGATCAATATGTCTATCATCAACAGCATTACAAAAGATAACTTCAGGCCTGTATTTTCTAATTATTTTTATTATTTCAATTTGATGATTTTTATCATTGATAAAAAATCCATCTGAAAAGGATAAATTTTCTCTTACTTTGATATTTAAAATTTTTGCAGCAGCTGTAGATTCTTTATCTCGAATTTCAGCGCTACCTCTGGTTCCTAGTTCACCTCTTGTTAAATCTAAAACACCTACAGATTTTCCTTGGTGAATTTCTTTAGCTAAAGTTCCTGAGCATCCTAATTCGACATCATCAGGGTGGGCTCCTATTGCAAGTATATCTAATTTCATATTAATTATTTAATTGCAAGTTTAATTGCATGTTCAATATCCATTATAATATCTTTTTTATTCTCAATTCCTACAGAAAATCTAATTAACTCATTTGTTATTCCTTGACTAAGTCTCTCATTTTCAGTTAAAAGGTAATGAGAGGTTTCTGCAGGACTTAGCATAGTGCTTTCAACTCCTGCAAGACTCATAGAGGGTTTGATTAAATTTAAGGAAGTTAAAAATAGTGAAGGGTCAATTTTATCAATAAATTCAAAAGATATCATTGCTCCATATCCTTTCATTTGTTTTTTTGCTAAGTTGTGATTGGGATGTTTTTTAAGACCTGGATAATAAACTTTTTTAACATAACGAGACTCTGACAAATACTTAGCTAACTTTTTTGCATTTTTTTGTTGAGCCTTAACTCTTATTGAAAGAGTTTTCATACTTCTTTCTAAAAGCCATACAGAATAATCACTAAGATTACCTCCTAAATTTTTGGCCAAGTTCCATATCTTATCGATATGAGTCTGAGAAGCTGCTACTGCTCCAGCACTAATATCACTATGTCCTCCAAAATATTTTGTAGCGCTATGAAGGACTACATCAACACCAAACAAAATAGGTTTTTGGATTATTGGAGTGGCAAATGTGTTATCAATAATGGTTATTATATCTCTTGATTTTGCAAATTGTGCAATTTTTTCAATATCTATAATTTTTAAAAGTGGATTGGAGGGTGTTTCAATATATATAACTTTAGTGTTCTTTTTAATTCCGGATTTAAAACATTTTAAATCAATATCATCTGTAAAAGTATAGTCTATATTAAATCTATCAAACTGAGCTTCTACTAAATTTCTAGTTCCACCATAAATATCTTTTTGTAATAAAATATGATCTCCAGATGATAAAAAAGTCAAAAGAGTTGTGCTAATTGCAGCCATTCCAGACCCAAAAATCATGGCAGATTCAGAACATTCTAACGTGGATATTTTTTTACACAATGCTTCTTGATTTGGTGTATTAAAATACCTAGGATACCTGCTAATATCTTTATTTATATACTCATAGGAAGTTGATACAAAAATTGGAGAAACAGATCCACCAAATTGTGTATCTACCACTTCTCCTTCATGAGTACAAATGGTATTTTCTCCCTTATTATTTTTTTTCATTAGTATATTAATTGATTTTAAAATTACAATTAATTTTTTAAATACTTTTTATATTTAGGATAAGCTAAAACTCCCATAATTACAACTACTAGCAAGGTTATGCCAGAATATAAGAAACTTATTTGTTGATCGTCTTTAGCATAAGAATGAAGACCAGCTAGGTAAAAATTAACTCCAAAATAAGTCATTAATATACTTGCAAAAGATAATATTGAAGCTATGCTATAAACAAACCTACTTTTTAATCCAGGTATTAAACGCATGTGTAAGACAAAAGCATAAACCATTATACTTATTAAAGCCCAAGTTTCTTTAGGGTCCCAACCCCAATATCTTCCCCAGCTTTCATTTGCCCACATGCCACCTAGAAAGTTTCCAATTGTTAGCATAACTAGTCCAACAGTTAAAGACATTTCATTAATTAATGTTAACTCTTTAATATTGAGTTTCATTATTTGCCTATTTGATGAATTAGTGAGAATCATTAAAAATAAAGAAACAAATCCAAGAATCATACTAAGCGCAAAAGGACCATAACTACCAACAATAACTGCAACATGAATCATCAGCCAATAACTGTCTAATACAGGTTGTAAATTAGCTATAGCTGGATCCATCCAACTCCAATGTGCTATCATAAGTATCATAGAAACAATAAAGGTTGTTGAAGCTAAAGTTAAATCACTTTTTCTTCCAAAAGCTAGACCGAAAAACATGGTAGCCCAAGCAACATAAATCATTGACTCATAAGCATCACTCCAAGGTGCATGACCAGAAATATACCATCTCCAAATTAAGGAAAGTGTATGCAATACAAATAAAAATATTATAGCAACTTTAAAAACATTGATTGAAATATTAATCAATCTGTTGTTTTTAAAGATTTGAATTATTAATACAATGAACAAAAAAGTTCCAGCATATAAGTACCAACTAAATAATTTTTTAAAAATATCATATTTATTATATAGAACTTCTGCTTCAATTTTTTCAGGACTAAGCATCACATCTCCACCAAATTTATATTGAGCACTTAAAATTCCTTGTAAAATATTACTACTTTGACTAAATTCATTCATGATTTTATCCTCATTTAGCATATATAAATAAGTTTTAAAACCTGTATTAATGAAATTTGAGTATAGAGAATCTTTGACTAAACTTGGATTTTCAATGTTTTCTTTAGGTGTTGTCCATTTATTATTATCATCATTGGGGATAGGGAATAATTTTAAAGAGTTTCCTTCAATCATATTATATAATAAGTTGACTCTTTGATCAGTTTCCTTAAATTCTTTTTGATAACCAGTTGGAACTTGTGCTTTATATGCATCCTCTAAATAAGGAGCTAGTTTATATTCACCTCTTTCTGTAAAAAAATCAACTAAAGAAACATGCTTTTTAGATTTATCAACACCAATGATACTTCTAATTGAATCACCTTTTTTCATCTTCAAGTAAATTACAGGAATGTTATACCATAAAAGAGGACTTTCTTGAATTGAAAGAAATATTTGATTAGCATCAAATTCACTGTAATAATCCTTTTTACTTAATTTTCTTAAAAATTCAGATGCAAATGTGTTTACGGGCATCATTCTACCTGATAAATCTTGAATAACAATATTTCCAAATTTTAAAGCCTCATCTTTGGGCACTATATTTTTTCTTAAAATTGAGTCAATAATTTCAACTTCAGTTTTAACATGGAGATGACTATCGTTGGTTTGTGAAAAAAGATTCAAAGAAGTCAAAAGAAGTAAAACTGTAGTTAATTTTTGTTTTTGCTTTTTAACTTTTAAAATTTGATTACGTAAAAAATCAAATCTGGTAAATCGTGCAAACATGATTGCCATTAGACCAATATAAAGTAAAATATAGCCTAAATAAGTTACAAATGTTCCTAAAGCATCTTTATTAACAGATAAAATTGTTCCTTGTTCGTCAGGATCAAATGATGCTTGAAAAAAACGATAACCTTGGTGGTTTAATATATTATTCATAAATATTCTAAAATCAAATGGCTTGTCATCAATTACAGTGACTTCACTAGCAAATGATGAATAGCTGTTTTCACTTCCAGGATATTTATCTGCAATGAAATCATTTAATTTTATGCTAAATGGTAAATCATAAACTTTAGCACCATATCTAATGTTAAAATTTAGCCCACCTACAACAAACTCTTCAAATGGACTATTGATACCCTTGCCACCTAACATTTTTATAGTTTTCACCTCATTAGGAGTAGATATTTTTAAAGCAACACCATCTTCATCACTTTTTAAAATTTCTGATTTTTGAACTATATCAAAAACACCTCTGACTACATTTTTTGGAAAAACTATGGCTTGATTACCAATTAAATATCTTGATCTTAAGTTTAAAACTTGTTTTTTGTTTTTTTCTAATAT
>JABHBC010000190.1 GCA_018674025.1 Flavobacteriaceae bacterium | reverse complement strand
TAATTCAAAATTAAAAGCATTTAAAATTTCTGAAGATTTAAAAGTTCTAATGCGACCTTTATTTAAAAAACATATGGACGACATTATGTCTGGAGAGTTTTCTAAGACAATGATGTTAGATTGGCAAAATAATGATAAAAACTTATTAAAGTGGCGAGCGGAGACTGGTGAAACCTTATTCGAGAAAACTAATTCATCAACTGAAAAAATTGATGAACAGCAGTATTTTGATCACGGAATTGCAATGATCGCATTTGTAAGATCAGGTGTTGAGCTAGCTTTTGAAACAATGGTTGATTCTGGAATAATCGATTCTTCTGCTTATTATGAATCTTTACATGAATTACCTCTTATAGCTAACACAGTTGCAAGAAAAAAATTATTTGAGATGAATAGAATTATCTCAGATACTGCGGAGTATGGTTGTTATTTGTTTGATCATGCTTGCAAGCCTCTTTTAAAAGATTTTGTTAATGATTTACCTAGTAATACAATTGGTAATGCATATGATGACACCACTAACGATTTTGCCGATAGTGATTTAATTGACATCAATTCTATTATTAGTTCTCATCCGATTGAAAAAATAGGTAAGACTTTAAGAAACTCTATGAAAGAAATGAAAAAAATTATTTAATATATTAAAACTTACTAACCGATTAACAATAAATACATGAACTTATCTTACAAAGAAATTCCCGATAATTATAAAATTAAAAAACTTGTAAATCAAGAGAATTACCTTGTTTCTGGAAAATTGGTTAAATGGAATGGTGAGTTCTCAAATGTTTATTCTACAATTTCATCCACAAAAGAATACTCCCCAACTCTTCTTGGTAAAATTCCAAGTTTAGGTAAAGATCAGGCAATGGAGGCTTTAGACTCTGCTTGTAATGCATTTGATAATGGTAGAGGAGATTGGCCAACAATGAAAGTTCGTGATAGAATAAAGCATATGCGAAGGTTTGCAAATGAAATGAAAACCAAAAGAGATGAGATAGTTAAGTTATTGATGTGGGAAATTGGCAAAAACTTAGCCGATTCAGAAAAAGAATTTGATAGAACTGTTGATTATATTTTTGATACTATTGATGCTTATAAAAGCATCGACAGAGATTCTGCAAAATTTGAAAAAAATAGCGGTATTTATGCTCATATTAGAAGAGGTCCTCTTGGTGTGGTGTTATGCTTAGGTCCATATAATTACCCGTTGAATGAAACTTTTTGTTTACTAATACCAGCTTTAATTATGGGTAATACAGCAATTTTTAAGCCTGCTAAACATGGGGTATTATTGATATCACCACTAATGGAAGCTTTTCAAAAATGTTTTCCCAAAGGAGTTGTAAATATTCTTTATGGACGAGGAAGAGTTTTAGCTACTCCAATAATGGAGTCTGGAAAAGTTAACGTTTTGGCTTTAATTGGTCACAGTTCATCTGCAAATGCTTTGCAAGAATGTCACCCAAAGAAGAATAGATTAAGACTAGTTCTAGGTTTGGAAGCAAAAAATCCTGCTATAGTTATGCCAGATTGTAATTTAGAGCTTGCAGTTAATGAATGTGTAGCAGGCGCATTATCTTTTAATGGTCAAAGATGTACTGCTCTTAAAGTAATATATGTTCATGAAGATATAGTTGATGAATTTAATAAGATGTTTAGTGATAAAGTAGATCAATTAAATTTTGGTAACCCTTGGGATGAAAATGCTCAATTAACTCCTTTGCCAGAGCCAAATAAACCAAAATATATTAATGATTTAATATCTGATGCAAAACTAAAAGGGGCTAAAGTTTTAAATAAAAAAGGAGGTATAACATCCGAGAATTACGTTTTTCCAGCTGTATTATACCCTGTTACCAAAGAAATGGATGTTTATAAAGAAGAGCAGTTTGGCCCGGTTGTTCCGATTTTAACATTTAACGATATTAATAAGCCTTTAGATGAAATGGCTGAATCCAATTATGGACAACAAGCAAGTGTATTTGGCACAGAAACAGATAAGCTTGGTCCACTCATAGACACTTTAGTTAATCTGGTTTGTAGAGTTAACTTAAATAGTTCTTGTCAAAGAGGTCCTGACAATTATCCATTTACAGGGAGAAAAGATTCAGCTTTTAGTACGCTGAGTGTTCATGATGCTTTAAGATCTTTTTCGATCAGAACTTTTGTAGCCTCTAAAGATAATTCTGCAAACAAAAAAATTATAAAAGATTTATTAAACACAAAAAAATCAAACTTTATTTCAACTGATTATATTTTATGATATACCACTATTGTTATATTCTATTTTAGTACTTTTACTTATAACACCTTTTCTATAAAAAATGACTAATTCATTAGATAATAAAACTGTAAAAATATTTGATACCACTCTAAGAGATGGTGAGCAAGTTCCAGGATGTAAACTAAATACAACTCAGAAGGTAATAATAGCTGAAAAGCTAGAAAATTTAGGAGTTGATATCATTGAAGCTGGCTTCCCTGTTTCAAGTCCTGGTGATTTTAGCTCTGTAGTTGAAATTTCAAAAATAATTAAAAATACTTCAGTTTGTGCTTTATCTAGAGCGGTTAAAAACGATATTAAAATTGCAGCTGAATCATTACAAAAAGCAAAATATCCAAGAATCCATACTGGTATTGGAACCTCAGACTCACACATTAAATATAAGTTTAATTCCTCAAGAGATAAAATAATAGAAACTGGGTTTAATGCTGTTAAATACGCTAAATCATTTGTTGAGGATGTAGAGTTTTATGCCGAAGATGCTGGAAGAACTGATAATGAATTTTTAGCAAAGGTTTGTGAAAAAATGATTGAGGCAGGAGCAACAGTTTTAAATATTCCTGACACAACTGGATATTGTCTCCCTGAGGAATATGGAGAAAAAATAAAATATCTTTTTGAAAATGTTAAAAACATACACAAAGCTACTGTTTCATGTCATTGTCATAATGACCTAGGTTTAGCTACTGCAAATTCAATTTCTGCCATTGTTAATGGAGCTAGACAAATTGAATGTACAATAAATGGTATTGGTGAAAGAGCAGGAAATACATCTTTAGAGGAAGTGGTAATGATTATGAAGCAGCATTCAAAACTAAATTTAGATACAAATATTAATACTAAACTTTTATATGAAACAAGTAATTTAGTTTCTGAAAGTATGGGAATGTATGTACAACCAAATAAGGCAATTGTTGGAGCAAATGCTTTTGCGCATAGTTCAGGAATTCATCAGGACGGTGTTATCAAAAATAGAGAAACTTATGAAATTATTGACCCATTTGACGTTGGTGTGAATAAATCATCAATAATTCTAACTGCCAGAAGTGGAAGATCTGCTTTAGCTTATAGAGCAAAATTAGTTGGTTTTGATTTATCAAAGAATGAGTTAGATTTAGTATACCCTGAATTTTTAAAATTTGCTGATAATAATAAAAGTGTACTAGACAAAGACATACCAAAAATTATTAGTAAAATATTATAAAAAATTTAAAAAATTATGAGTAATACTTTATTTGATAAAGTCTGGGATTCACATTTAGTGAGTAGAATTTCTAATGGTCCAGATGTTTTATTTATAGATAGACATATGGTGCACGAAGTAACAAGTCCTGTTGCTTTTTTAGGCTTAAAAAATAGAGGGATAAAAGTCTTATACCCTGAACGAACCTTTGCTACAGCTGATCACAATACTCCTACTATTAATCAGCATCTTCCAGTTTCTGATAAACTTTCAGCCAATCAATTAAAAGTTTTAGAACAAAACTCTAAAGAGCATGGAATTTCTTATTGGGGGTTAGGTCATGAAAAAAATGGTATAGTCCATGTAGTAGGACCCGAATACGGAATCACTCTCCCTGGAGCTACAATTGGATGTGGAGATTCACACACTTCCACCCATGGTGCCTTTGGTGCGATTGCTTTTGGAATTGGAACTTC
>JABHBC010000189.1 GCA_018674025.1 Flavobacteriaceae bacterium | reverse complement strand
ATTTGTTAATTCTTCATTTCCAAGTTTTGTATCTCTTACGTCAAGTGAATATTCATCAATATGTATAGAAGTAAAAACATCATCTCTAACAACTTTTTCAGAAATAACTATTGCATCTTCAAAATTATATCCTTTCCAAGGCATAAAAGCAACTTTCATGTTTCTTCCTAGGGCAAGCTCACCTTTTTGGGTAGCGTATCCTTCACATAATACTTGATCTTTCTTTACTTTATCCCCTTTAGAAACAATTGATTTTAGATTAACAGAAGTGCCTTGATTAGTTTTTCTAAACTTAGTTAAATAATAAGTTTTTTCATCACTATCAAAGTTTACTAATGCTTCTTCTTTGGATCTAATGTATTTAATAGTAATTTTTTCAGCGTCAACATATAATACAACCCCATTGCCTTCGGCATTAATTAAAACTCTTGAGTCAGATGCTACAGATTTCTCTAAACCTGTACCCACAATTGGAGATTGAGGTAATAATAAAGGAACTGCTTGTCTCATCATATTGGAACCCATAAGTGCTCTGTTTGCATCATCATGTTCCAAGAAAGGAATCAGTGATGCTGAAATTGATGAAATTTGGTTTGGAGCTACATCAGTATAATGAACTTCCTTAGACTCAATTACAGGAAAATCGCCTTCTTGTCTGGCAATAACTTTTTCTTCAATAATCTTACCATTTTTATCTACTGCTAAGTTAGACTGTGCAATTAATTTATTTTCTTCTTCTTCAGCACTTAGGTAAATTGGATCAGATTTTAAATCCACCACACCCTTAGATACTTTTCTATATGGAGTTTCGATGAATCCCATATTGTTAACTTTAGCAAATACACTAAGAGAAGAAATTAATCCAATATTAGGTCCCTCAGGAGTTTCGATTGGACATAATCTACCATAATGTGTATAATGTACATCTCTAACTTCAAATCCGGCACGCTCTCTAGATAATCCACCAGGTCCTAGTGCTGACAATCTTCTTTTGTGAGTTATTTCAGCTAAGGGGTTCGTTTGATCCATAAATTGAGACAACTGATTTGTTCCAAAGAATGAATTAATAACTGATGATAAAGTTTTAGCATTAATCACATCAATTGGAGTAAAGACCTCGTTATCTCTAACATTCATTCTTTCACGAATAGTTCGAGCCATTCTAGCTAAACCAACACCAAATTGTGAAGATAATTGCTCTCCAACAGTTCTTACACGTCTATTAGATAAGTGATCAATATCATCAATTTCTGCCTTCGAATTAATTAATTCGATTAGGTATTTAATAATAGTAATGATATCATCTTTAGTAAGAACTTGTTTACTCATGTCTACATTAAGACCAAGTTTCTTGTTCATTCTATATCTACCAACTTCACCTAAACTATACCTTTGATCACTAAAAAATAATTTATCAATTATTCCTCTAGCAGTTTCCTCATCTGGTGGCTCAGCATTTCTTAATTGTCTATAAATATGTTCTACAGCTTCTTTTTCTGAATTAGTAGGGTCTTTTTGTAGTGTATTATGTATTATAGCATAATCTCCTTGATCAGAAACAGTCTTGTGTAATAATATAGTTTTAGCTCCAGATTCTAGAATCTCTTCAACATTATCTGCGTCGATAATTGTATCTCTGTCTAGTACAATTTCGTTTCTTTCAATGGAAACAACTTCTCCTGTATCTTCATCAACAAAATCTTCATACCAAGTATTTAAAACTCTAGCGGCTAATTTACGGCCATGATATTTTTTTAAGCCTGATTTTGATACATTAATTTCTTCAGCTAAATCAAAAATTTCAAGAATATCCTTGTCTCTTTCATAACCAATAGCTCTAAATAGTGTAGTTACTGGTAATTTCTTTTTTCTGTCAATATATGCATACATTACACTGTTAATATCAGTAGCAAATTCTATCCATGAACCTTTAAAAGGGATTACACGAGCAGAATAAAGTTTAGTTCCATTTGCATGGAAAGATTGACCAAAGAAAACACCTGGAGATCTGTGTAATTGAGAAACTACTACACGCTCAGCACCATTTATACAAAAAGTACCACTTGGTGTCATATATGGTATAGTTCCTAAATAGACATCTTGAACAATAGTTTCAAAATCTTCATGTTCTTCATCAGTACAATAAAGTCTTAATCTGGCCTTTAATGGAACACTGTAAGTAAGTCCACGTTCTATACACTCTTGAATTGAATATCTAGGTGGATCAACAAAATAATCTAAAAACTCTAAAACAAATTGGTTTCTTGTATCTGTTATTGGAAAATTTTCCATAAAAGTCTTGTAAAGACCTTCATCTCCTCTTTCTTCAGATTTTGTCTCTAACTGGAAAAAATCTTGAAATGACTTAATTTGTATATCTAAAAAATCAGGATATTCAATTTGATTATTAATTGAAGAGAAATTTAATCTTGGGTTAATTTTTGTTGACATCTAGCTACTATATTTAGTTATAAAATGTAAAAAGCACATATATCACATATGTACAAATAGGTATAGATTTTAAGAAAATTCTTAAAATCTATACTATAATTGTAATTAATTAGAATTTACTTAAGCTCAACTTCAGCTCCTGCTTCTTCTAATGATTTTTTAAGACCTTCAGCCTCATCTTTACTTACACCTTCTTTGATTGCGCCAGGAGCACCATCAACGAGTTCTTTAGCATCTTTTAAACCTAAGCCTGTTAATTCTTTAACAAGTTTAACAACTGCTAGTTTAGAAGCACCTGCTGCTTTAAGAATAACATCAAATTCAGTCTGTGCTTCTTCAGCTTCACCGCTACCGGCTGCTGGTCCTGCTACAGAAACTGCTGCTGCTGCTGGTTCGATACCATATTCATCTTTTAAAATACCAGCTAATTCTGTAACATCTTTTACTGATAAGTTTACTAATTTTTCTGCGAAATCTTTTAAATCTGCCATTTTTCTATTTTTTATTGTAATTTTTAATTTTAGTTTTTAATTTTTCTTAAAATCAAACTATTATTTATTAGATAATGTTTGAAGTATTCCTGATAACTTTCCACCACCAGATTGTAAAGCTGAGACAACATTCTTAGCTGGAGATTGTAATAGTGAGATAATCTCTCCTATTAATTCTTCTCTAGATTTGATGTTAACTAATGCTTCTAATTGGTCGTCACCTATATAAACGTTTTCTTCTATATAAGCACCTTTTAAAACCGGTTTTTCAGATTTTTTTCTAAAAGCTTTAATAACTTTTGCAGGAGCATTTCCAACCTCAGAAAACATAATTGATGTGTTTCCCTTTAAAATAGTTGAAAGATCTCCAAAATCTTTATCCGATGCTTGCATTGCTTTATCAAGAAACGTGTTTTTTGTCATAGACAAACTAATGTTTGCTTTATAACATGCACGTCTTAAGTTTGAAGTAGCCTGCGCATCTAAACCAGAAATATCAGTTAAATACAAGTGTGTACTTGCACCTAATTTTTCAGTTAATTCAGAAATTGCTTTTGTTTTTTCTTCTCTTGTCATTTTTATTCTAAATTTTTGGATCAATTGCTAAACTAGGGCTCATTGTACTTGACATGAAAATACTTCTCACATAAATACCTTTCGCAGCAGTAGGCTTTAATTTGTTTAAAGTCTGTAATAACTCAACAGCATTACCTGTTATTTTATCAGCTGAAAATGAAACTTTACCTATAGGTGCATGAATTATTCCAGCTTTATCAACTTTAAAGTCAATTTTACCAGCTTTAACTTCTGAAACAGCTTTACCAATATCCATAGTAACAGTACCAGTTTTAGGATTAGGCATTAAACCTCTAGGGCCTAACACTCTACCTAATGGTCCTAATTTTCCCATAACACTTGGCATAGTAACAATAACGTCCACATCAGTCCATCCAGATTTAATTTTATCTAGATATTCATCAAGTCCAACAAAGTCTGCGCCAGCATCTTTAGCTTCTTGCTCTTTGTCAGGAGTTACTAACGCTAAAACCTTCATGTCTTTACCAGTACCATGTGGAAGAGAAACAACTCCTCTTACCATTTGGTTTGCTTTCTTAGGATCAACTCCTAATCTAACAGCTAGATCAACAGACGCGTCAAATTTAGTTGTAGTAATTTCTTTGATAAGATTTGATGCCTCTTCAACTGTATAAAGTTTGTTTGGCTCAAATTTATCAGAAACTGATTTTTTATTTTTAGTTAATTTTCCCATTTAATTTTTAAATTAGCTTGGAGATTGTCCTCCTTTAACTTTAATTCCCATTGATCTTGCCGTTCCAGCTATCATCTTCATTGCTGATTCTACATTAAATGCATTTAAATCTTGCATTTTATCTTCAGCTATGGTTTTAACCTGATCCCAAGTAACTTTTGAAACTTTTTTGATATTTGGCTCCCCTGAACCTTTTTTTACTTTTGCAGCTTCCAGTAATTGAACAGCGGCTGGTGGGGTTTTAATAACAAATTCAAAAGATTTATCTTTGAAAACAGAGATAACTACTGGAAGAACTTTACCAGGTTTATCCTGAGTTCTAGCATTAAATTGCTTACAGAATTCCATAATATTAACACCTGCAGCACCTAATGCTGGTCCTACTGGTGGTGATGGATTCGCAGCTCCGCCTCTTACTTGTAGTTTAACAACTTTTCCTATTTCTTTTGCCATATTAACAATTTAAAATTTACTATAATTTAAAAGTGGAAGCTATAAATTATAGAACATTGTAACATTTATTAAATTTTTTCTACTTGCATGTAACTAAGTTCCAGTGGAGTTTTACGTCCAAATATCTTAACCATTACTTCAAGTTTTCTTTTTTCTTCATTAATTTTTTCAATAGTACCATCAAATCCGTTGAAAGGACCATCAATTACTTTAACATTTTGACCTGTTGTAAAAGGGATTATAATATTAGATTCATTTTGAAGAGATAACTCATCAACTTTACCTAACATTCTATTAACCTCAGATTTTCTAAGTGGAACAGGCTCTCCACCTTTAGTTTCTCCTAAAAAACCTATAACATTAGTAATACCTTTGATAATGTGCGGTATTTCACCAGTAAGGTTAGCTTTAATCATTATATAACCAGGAAAGTAAACTTTATCTTTAGTTATTTTTTTACCTTTTCTTATTTGAATAACTTTTTCAGAGGGAACCAAGATTTCATCTACAAAGCTATCATACCCTAATCTGGATATCTCATTTTCTATGTAAGACTTGATTTTATTTTCTTGTCCGCTTACAGCTCTGACAACATACCATTTATTTTCTAAAACTGCTTCTGACATTATCCAAATAAATTAAAGTAAAACTTCATAACTTCTCCAAAAACCGAATCAATTCCCCAAATAATTAATGAAAATATAATAGAGAAAATAGCAACTAAAATTGTTAAACTCTGACCTTGTGAAAAGGTAGGTGGAGTAACATTATTTTTTAGTTCTTCAAATGATTCCTTAAAATATGTAATTATTCCTGTCATATATTTTTTATTTGCACGGGTTGAGAGACTCGAACTCCCGACACCTGGTTTTGGAGACCAGTGCTCTACCAACTGAGCTAAACCCGTAAACATAAGTTAAGGTATTCTGTAAAAAACAGAATACCTCAACAAAATATTATGGGTTAAAATTAATCTAAAATTTCAGTTACCTGTCCAGCACCAACAGTTCTACCACCCTCACGGATAGCAAATCTTAAACCTATATTCATTGCAATTGGTTGAATTAATTCAACATGAATAGTTAAGTTATCACCTGGCATAACCATCTCAACTCCAGAAGGAAGAGAAATAGTACCAGTTACATCTGTTGTACGAACATAGAACTGAGGTCTATAGTTATTGTGAAATGGAGTGTGACGTCCACCTTCTTCTTTTTTAAGAACATAAACTTCCGCTTTAAATTTAGCATGAGGTTTAACAGAACCAGGCTTACAAATAACCATCCCTCTTTTGATATCTCCTTTTTCAATACCTCTTAAAAGTATTCCAGCATTATCTCCAGCTTCACCTTTTGCTAATATCTTACGGAACATCTCAACACCTGTAACAGTAGAAGTAAGTTTTTCAGCACCCATACCAATAATATCAACAGCATCACCTGTATTAGCGACTCCAGTTTCTATTCTACCTGTTGCTACAGTTCCACGACCAGTAATTGAAAATACATCTTCAATTGGCATCAAGAAATCTTTATCAACATCACGTTTTGGTAATTCAATCCATGTATCAACAGCTTCCATTAGTTCCATTACCGTATCTACCCATTTTTGTTCTCCGTTAAGAGCTCCAAGTGCAGAACCAGCAATTACAGGACCGTTGTCACCATCATACTCATAGAACGATAATAGCTCACGAATTTCCATATCAACTAATTCAATTAATTCTTCATCATCAACCATATCTACTTTGTTCATAAATACGACCATTCTAGGAATACCAACCT
>JABHBC010000188.1 GCA_018674025.1 Flavobacteriaceae bacterium | reverse complement strand
TTTAATTAAAGAATATATACAAGCTGTAACTGTTCCTAAAACAATCCCTGATTTTAAATAGCTAATGTTTTTTTCTTTTAATGCAAAAGATAATATTATTAAAAGCAGAACTTGAAATAGTTTTTTTATCTGAGAGATATCTTCGATTAAATTATTTAGAAAAACAGCCTTTAAAAAAATAAAAAATATAAATGCAGATAACCAAATTACAAGTTTGTTGTTTAACTTATTTACTAGCTCATTCCAATTTATAACAAATGGAAATAGTAAAACTAAAGCTATATTTGCACCATTAGGTATAGCATAAAACTTGTCTCCAATAAATGCTAGAGAGAAACAAATAATAAAAAACAAGCTTGAGTATATTTTATCTAGAGAAAGTCTCACTTATAAATTTTTGATTTAATAAATGTAAGGATTTTAACAGGCATTATTAATAAAATTAAATTTCTAAGTATGGAACTAATAGGGGTGAGTCCAAAATAAAAATTATCTATTAAAATACTTATACGATGATACACTTGAAGTTTTCTGTTTTTATAAGAAATTGAGTCCTTAGACATTACATAATCAAGTAATATTTCAGGATAATTCTCGCTCTTAAATTGTCTTGTAATGTTGAAAAAAAAAGCATAATCTTGAGCTGCGCGCCTATATTTGAAAGGATATTTTAAAGTTGATGAAATAATTTCAGTTTTAATTACAACTGTTGGATGAACAAACATACTGTTTTTATACATTTTTCTTTTAATTGTATCATAGTCCGTTGGATGTTTTAAGTTATACTTAAAAACACCTTTATCATCAACAATTCTGGCCCATGTTCCAAGTAGCTTTATGTCTCTATTTTTATATAAATAGTCCAGTTGTTTTGTGAATTTATTTATATGACATAAATCTCCACAATCTAATCGGCCTATATATTCATATTTTTTTTCTACAGCAAAATCAAGTCCAAGATTTAATGCTTCTCCTATACCTGAATTAGTTTTAAGAAATTTAAAAAAAACTTTTCCATTATATTTTATATCACTTTTATCTAATTTATTTGTGCTTCCGTCATCTATTACTAATATATCTATACTTATATCTTCATTAATTGAAGCTATGGTTTTTTTAAGACCAATTAAGTTATTATAATGAGGAATAAGAACAATTATATTAGGCATTACTTATCTTTTTAGTTGAATTGACAAAAATTAAGGCTAGGCAAATCCAAAACCCATAAATTCTAAAAGTATCCATCTTAAGCCAATTTAACATAAATCCAATCATAGATACAAACACGATTATAGCTAATAAGTTTTTTTGCCTATTCAAATTATTATAACACCAAATCAATATAAAGGTCATAAACAACAAAAAACCTATTAATCCCATTACTCCTGTCTCAGCCGCTAGTCGTAAATAGAGATTGTAGCCAGGCGGAAATCTTTTATTATTTTGATTAAGGTATTTTAATCTAAATTCCCAATTATTTCTTTTAGCCCAAGTTGGATACTTTGCTCTTGCTTCAAATGCTTGTTGCCCATATCCAGTTCCAATAGCTGGATTTTCTAAAAAGACTTGATACATTGCGTATTGAATTCCAAACCTTGATTTATTGGAAAGCGAATGGTCATTATCATTTAGTTTAAAAGATTGAATTTCATTATCAACATAGTTTAAAATTTTTGGAGCAAAAGCTAAAAAACCTATTGAAATAGCTATCGCTGATGTTAACAAAATTTTAGAAAACAATTTATTATATTGATAAGATTGAGAAATTGCAAACACGAACATAATAGCTTGAGCTATTATAATAAAGAATGCTGCTCTAGAGCCTGAGATAAAAGCTAGGGCTATTACCAACAAGGCAGGCAGAAACCTTAAATAGCTTTTCGAGGTTATTATGTAGCTGCACATCCAAGAAAAAATTGTAATTAAATAGGTTCCGAGTGCTGGTGGCTCAAAGGTTACTGAAGATATTCTTTTAAGTCTTAGATCTGTCTTTGCATCAACAAAAGGAAAGTAGTCAAAAATGTTTAAGACAGGCTTTTTTAAATTTATCATATTAAATTTAACCACTAAAATTTCGATTATAGCATAAACTATAACTACAACAAATGAGTAATAAATCGCTTTTCTGATTAGATAAATTAACCTTTTAGAATCTATATTTAGAAAACTATTGTAAAATGTAATTGGTAGTATAACCGCTGCTAAAATTAAAGAAAAATACTGTCTTAAAAATCTAACAATTCCGGAGGTTTGTTTAAAAGAATTATCTATAACTGTTTCAAAGTTAATTAAGGTTGTTAATAATGCCCAAACCAAAAAAATAATTAATGAATAAAATATTGGGCTATGAAAAGGGAGTTTGATTTTTTTCTTAAATAATAGAGTAAAGAATGCTAATAAAAAAAACAACACGCACGAGTCTCTA
>JABHBC010000187.1 GCA_018674025.1 Flavobacteriaceae bacterium | reverse complement strand
TTGTTAGATAATATTTGTCAACTAATATTTTATCTCTATCAATTGCAATACCAACTTCTTCTAATCCAATATTTTCAATATTTGTTTTAATTCCAACTGCAGAAAGGATAATATCCGCACTAATATTTTCTTCTCCTTTAGATGTTTTTACTTTAGCAGAGACTCCTTTTCCAGAAGTATCTACTGACAATACTTCTGATGAAGTCATGACATTTATACCACTTTTTTTGAAAGACTTTTCTAATTCCTTAGAAATATCTTTATCTTCAACAGGAACAATATTTGGTAAGTATTCAACAATAGTTACTTTTGTCCCCATTGAGTTGTAGAAATAAGCAAACTCGACTCCAATTGCTCCAGAACCAACAATTATCATTGACTTTGGTTGTTTTTTTAAAGTCATAGCTTGTCTGTATCCAATAATTTTTTTTCCGTCTTGAGGAATTGACGGTAGTTCTCGAGATCTAGCTCCAGTAGAAATTATGATATGGTTGGCTGAATATTGAACTCCATCAACATCTACAACTTTTCCAGGCTTAAGCTTCCCGTAACCTTTTATGACATCAATTTTATTTTTTTTCATTAAAAAAGTTACTCCTTTACTCATGCCTGCTGCGACATTTCTACTTCTGTCAACTACAGCATTAAAGTCCTTAGAAAATTCAGTAACATTAAGACCATAATCTGAAGAATGTTTAAGATATTCAAAAACTTGTGCAGATTTTAATAATGCTTTAGTGGGTATACACCCCCAATTTAAACAAACGCCTCCTAAGCTTTCTTTTTCTACTATAGCAGTCTTTAAACCTAGCTGTGATGCTCTAATTGCAGTCACATAACCACCTGGACCACTACCTAAAATAATAATATCATAATTACTCATATAATTTAATTTTTAAAGTCAATACTTACTGAATTTACACAATACCTTTTTCCAGACTCTGTTGGACCATCATTAAAAACATGTCCAAGGTGACCACCACAGTTAGTACATAAAATTTCAACTCTAGTCATTCCTAATGTATAATCATTTTTATATTCTACACTACCTTCAATCGCATTATCAAAACTTGGCCATCCACAATTAGATTCAAACTTTTGATCGCTTGTAAAAAGGGGGTTATCACATCCTTTACAATTATATATTCCTTCTTCCATGAAAATATTATACTCACCAGTTCCTGGATATTCAGTTCCTTTTTCAATCAAGACTCTGTACTCAACATCAGAAAGAATTTTTCTCCATTCTTCATCACTTTTTTGAACTTTATAATCTTTCATTTTTTTGCTTGAATTAATTGGTTTAGAATTAGTGTCTTGAGAGGTGAAATTCACAAATAATATACCGCAAGTAATAACGATAATAATTAGTAGTATCTCTGATTTAAATTTCATATTACTTTATATTTAATATTATTTGTTTAATAGAAATATTATATTAGACAAAAGTATTTTATTTTTATGAAAATATATCAAAAAGGAGATAAAAAATTATTAAATGCTTGGGCATTTTATGATTGGGCTAATTCAGTTTATCCATTAGTAATTTCTACTGCCATCTTTCCAATCTATTATGGGTTCATTACTGATGAAAATAAGTACATTGAATTTTTAGGGTTTAACTTTAAAAACACTGCTTTAATCACTTTTGTTACAGCCATAGCTTTTATGTTTTTAGTTTTTATTACTCCCTTACTTTCTGGAATAGCTGATTATACAGGCTTAAAGAAAACATTTATGAAATTCTTTTGCTTTATTGGTTCAGTAGCTACTATTTCACTCTATTGGTTTGATATTGATAATTTAACTTTTGGTCTTTTTTTTTATTTCCTAGCCATGATTGGATTTTGGGGAAGTTTAGTTTTTTATAACTCTTATCTTCCAGACATAGCTTATGAGGATCAACAAGACTCCATTAGTGCAAAAGGTTATTCAATGGGTTATTTTGGTAGTGTATTATTATTAATTCTCAATCTAGTCATGGTTAATTTTCCAGATTTATTTGGAATTTCTGATGTAGGAACTACTCAAGCACCAATAATCGCAATGAAGATATCTTTTGTAACTGTTGGTGTTTGGTGGTTTGTTTTTAGTTTGTATACTTTTTATTACTTGCCAGAACCAAAAAAAACATCGAAAATTAATACATCAATTCTCTTTAATGGATTTAAGGAACTTAGAGAAGTTTGGATAATTTTAAAATCACATCCTTTTTTAAAGAACTATCTATTAGCTTTTTTTGTCTATAGTATAGCATTGCAAACTGTTATATTAGTTGCAACGTATTTTGGTGAACAAGAAATTAATTGGGCTAAGGGAGAAAAGACAACAGGTCTTATAATTAGTATTTTAATAATTCAGTTAATAGCGATTTTAGGTGCATTAGTAAGCGCAAAAATTTCAGAAAAGTTTGGTAATATTTATACTCTAATAATATTAAACATAATGTGGGCTTTGTTATGTTTTTATGGGTACTTTGTAGAATCTTCTAATGAATTTTACATGGCTGCTGGATTAGTTGGACTAGTCATGGGTGGAATTCAAGCACTTTCAAGATCCACTTTTTCCAAATTTTTACCAGAAACAGATAATACTACCTCATTTTTTAGTTTTTATGATGTTGCTCAAAAAGTAAGTATTGTATTAGGTATGATCCTTTTTGGAACTATTGATCAAATCACAGGTAGTATGAGAAATGCAATTTTATTTTTTACAGTTTTTTTTGCTATCGGGGCATTTTTATTAATTCGATTAGACAAAAAAATGAAATGCTAAATCTTACTTGGCATAGATATTGAAATATATATATAAATTCTAAACATTGATTTTGTTTTACTTTCTGTTATTCAGTTGATTATGAAATGAAAATTATTTGTTTACAATCTTAAAAACAATTATGGCTAGTAGAAATTTATTTAATATTGACAATCTGTCACTTATTGACGTGGACGAAAATTCTGAACTTATTCCTTTAATGACACCTGAAGATGAAAAGGAAATAAATAATGAAGTTTTACCCAATTCATTACCAATATTACCTTTAAGAAATACTGTACTCTTTCCAGGTGTAGTTATACCAATTACGGCAAGTAGAGATAAATCCATTAAACTTATAAATGATGCTAATAAAGGTGACAAGCTGATTGGTGTAGTTTCTCAAATTGATAAAAATATTGAGGACCCTTCCCTAAATGATATTTATAAGACAGGAACTGTAGCAAAGATTTTAAAGGTATTGAAAATGCCAGATGGTAACACTACAGTAATCATTCAAGGAAAAAAAAGGTTTACAATTGAAAAGATGATATCCTTAGAACCATATTTAAAAGCTACAATTGAAGGTGTGCCTGAGATTATGCCTGAACCTTCAGATTCTGAATTTAAAGCCATAATAGATTCTATAAAAGACTTGGCCTTACAAATTATTAAACATA
>JABHBC010000186.1 GCA_018674025.1 Flavobacteriaceae bacterium | reverse complement strand
TTTAATCCCCAAACGCCAATACCTGTGGAAATCGTATAGATAATACAACCTATACCCCATAAAAATGCAGTAAGAGCTAATGAAAATACAAGCCACCATTGTTTATTCGCTTGACCTTCAACAGGTCTAGCAATATCAACAGAAACATCATGATATGATTTCTCCCCTGCTACTAATGGTCTTCTAATAGGTGCTTCGTAATGAGACGCCATAATACTATATTATTAACTATTTTTATTATTTCTAACTTTAACTTGGTATACTACATTTGGTTTTGTACCAACCGTATCTAACAAGTGATAAGCACGATCATCCTTAATTAACTTTGAAATCGGGCTTTCATCTTCATTTATATCTCCAAATCTCATTGCTCCACTACTACAAGCAGCAGAACAAGCTACCGCATCGTTAAATTCTCCTTTAGCAACAGGACGACCCTCAAGTTTCGCTTTTAAAATCACTGACTGAGTATTTTGAATACAGAAAGAACATTTTTCCATAACCCCTCTTGATCTAACAGTAACATCTGGATTTAAAACCATTCTCCCTAAATCATCATTCATGTGATAATCAAATTCATCATTCTCATTATACAAGAACCAGTTAAATCTTCTAACCTTGTAAGGACAGTTATTTGCACAATATCTTGTACCTACACATCTGTTATATGTCATCTGGTTTTGTCCCTGTCTTCCATGTGTAGTTGCAGCTACTGGACAAACTGTTTCACATGGAGCGTGATTACAATGTTGACACATTATTGGTTGGAAGGCAACTTGTGGATTTTCCGATGGATTTTCCATTTCTCCAAACGTGGATAAAGAACTACCTAAACCATTTATGTCATCTTTTTTCTGATCATCACTTTCAAAAGAATCTTCAGAAGAATAGTATCTATCTATTCTTAGCCAGTGCATATCACGACTTTTTCTAATTTCTTCTTTTCCAACAACTGGCACATTATTTTCAGCATGACATGCAATAACACAAGCTCCACATCCTGTACACGCATTTAAATCAATTGATAAATTAAAATGATGTCCAATTGATCTATCAAATTCATCCCATAAATCAACTGAAGGAGATGAAACTGGAGTCTCTATATGATTTAAAGAAACTACTGCTTCAGGATTCCAATCACTTACATTTTTAGTGTTAAAAATCTCTAGGCTCGTTTCTTTTATAATATCGCCTCTGCCCATTAATGTATTGTGTAATTGTACACACGCAAACTCATGAACTTCGTCAGTAAAATTAATTTTAATAGACTGAGTAGATTTAAAATTCTTAAACAACTTAAAGCCGTTAACACCAGTCATCATTACTTCTTTAACTCCTCTATTTCTTCCATAACCAAAGGATAATCCGACGGTTCCAAGTGCTTGACCTGGCTGGATCATTACAGGAACTTTTATTTCGGTATCCTCTAAACTGATAATAGCATACTTACCATTTAACCCTCCATCAGCTCCATTTTTATTTTGATTAAAAAATGTAGATGGTTCAAGGAACAGATTAAGTTTTTTAGCATCTGCTTCAGAAATAGTCAAATAGTTATCCCAAGTAGTTCTCGTGATAGGATCAGGAAATTCTTGTAACCATGGATTATTCGCACATTGACCGTCACCCATTCCAGTTTTAGGATATAAATTTAACTCAAATGTATTGTCTGATATATTTTGAACTGAGTTAGCGAGAGCTAAAATATTAATATTGTTTTTCTTATTATTTTTTAAATAAGTATTTCGTGATTTAATAGATTTTTTATCTTCAAAAACACCGTCATGTAACGCTTGATTCCAAGTTTTATCTCTTAATATATTTTTATTCCAGTATGACTTTATAAAATCATGGTAAGAAATACTATTACCGTTCCAAAACAATAATAATTCTTGAAATTGTTTGGTATCAAATATAGGTCTAATAGTTGGCTGAGTTATTGAGAATTCACCTCTTGACATTTCTGTATCTCCCCAAGATTCAAGATAATGTGGAGCAGCAGCAAGATAATTTACATGAAGAGCTGTTTCGTCATTTTTCATTGAAAATAACACAGACATTTCCGTCTTTTTTAAACCTTCAATAAATTCATTTGAATTTGATAAAGTGTAAACTGGATTAACTCCCGCCATGATTATGGCTCCAACTTTACCATTATTCATATCAACAATTAATTTTGATACCTCATCATCGTTCCCTTGTCTAGTTAATATAGTTCTCTCAGGCTGAAAAGCTTTTGAATTTAATCTTTGATTGATATCAAGCACCAAGCTTTGGTATTCTACATCTTGTATTCCTGAGACAACTACTGGGTTGTCACTTTCCAATAACTCCTTCATTAGATCATTGACAACATTAACAAGTTTATCGCTAATATTTATGTCAACTTGCGGATTAAATAATTTCGAATAAATAGATAATAACACTAGCTTTTGCTCATTTTGATTTACAGGAAATCTATTGTCTGCGTTTGCACCAGTTAAAGACATGTTTGCCTCAAAATGGATGTGTCTAGACATTTTACCATTAGTAGGGATTCTAGATTTTCCATACATTGAGTCAAATCCACCACCTTGCCAATCACCTAAAATGTCTGCACCTATAGAAACAATTAAATCTGCTAAAGAAAAATCATAATTTGCTAATCCTCTTGATCCGTATTTAGCTTCATAAGCATCTAGTGCAGCTGATTCAGAGACCGAATCGTAAACAACATGTTTTGTGTTAGAAAAATTATTTTTAAACTCGTTAATTAATTTTTGTGTAGAAGGGCTAGCAAAAGTCTGGGTTAAAAGAACTATAGACTTTGAAGTATTTTTTAAAGAATTTAATTTTTTCTTTGTATCACTATCAAACTCAGCCCAAGAACTTTCCACTTGATTTTTAAATGGCTTAGCTAGTCTAAAGCTGTCATATAAGTCTAATACAGAAGCCTGAACTCTGGCATTTGCAGAAGCAGATGTAGGAGCTAATTTGTTTAATTCAACTTTGATCGGTCTTCCTTCTCTAGTCTTTATCAACACATTAGCAAAATCATATCCATTTGCAATTGTAGTTGCATAGTAATTAGCTATACCAGGAATTATTTGCTCAGGTTGAACAACATAAGGTATAGATTTGATTACTGGACCTTCGCAAGCTGCCAAAGAAGCAGCAGCAGTACTAAAGCCAACATATTTAAGAAAATCTCTTCTAGATGTTGAAGAATTTGATAAATTTTTGTCATCACCTAGAAATTCATCAACAGGAATTTCTTCAATAAATTCTTTCTGACCTAGTGACTCCAATGCACTATTATTTAACGGATTTAACTCCGCTAAATTTTTCCAATATTTCTTATTCTTATTTGATGACATAAATAATTATATATAAAATATTAATAATGACATTTTCCACATTCTAATCCACCCATTTGAGCAGCAGTTAACTTATCAACTCCATATTTTTTGGATAATTGCTCATGAATCTTTTCATAATACTGATTGTCTTTAACTTTAACATTAGTTTCACGATGACAATTTATACACCAACCCATTGTTAGAGGTGAGTACTGATACATAATCTCCATCTCTTCAACTGGACCGTGGCAAGTTTGACATTCAATATCTCCAACAGAAACGTGCTGAGCATGATTAAAGTATGAAAAGTCTGGAAGGTTATGTATTCTTACCCACTTTACAGCTTGAGTTTCGCCTGTATATTCTTGAGATTCATCATCCCATCCAACGGCTTTGTAAAGCTTTTGGATTTCAGCATCATAAAATTCTTTAGAATATTCGTCTGTGGTTTCTCCATTGTATTCATATATGGATTTATGACAATTCATACATACATTAAGAGACGGTATTCCAGAATGCTTACTTACTCGAGCAGAAGAGTGGCAGTAATTACAATCTATTTCGTTATCTCCAGAGTGAATTTTGTGTGAGTAATGTATAGGTTGAACAGGTTCATAACCTTGATTAATTCCAATTTGCATTAGAAAGCCATAAACAAAATAAGCACTAACTAAAAGCATTATAACAGCACTACACAACATTAAGAATTGATTATCAACAAAAGCTTTCCAAAGAGGTTTTCTTGTTGATTTCTTTTTTGTTGGTAACTGGATATTATTTTGGGCAGCAAAACTTCTCAGAGTTTTATTTACCACAAATAAACCTGCCGACAAAAGAAGGAACATAAATGCGAAAACCCCTAATATAATTTCATTAGAGATACCATTGGAGTTATTTTCGTTAGTTGTTGAAACCTCGATAGCCTTTACTACTGGAGCGGGTTTTTCTTGAGCCGTGTAAGCTAAAATGTTGTCAATATCTGAATTTGATAATTGCGGGAAAGCAGTCATTGCTGATCCATTATATTCAGCATAAATTTTGTTAGCATATTCATCGCCTGACTTAATAAGAGATGCGCTATTTCTTATCCAAGAGTACATCCATTCTTGGTCAAGACCTTCGCCATTGTAAAGCCTATCTTCAACTCCTCTTAATGCAGGACCTGTCATTTTTTTATCAAGCTTATGACAAGCAGCACAATTGGAATTAAATAAAGCTTTTCCCTTTACAGGGTCAGCGTCCTGAGCAAAAGAAGAAAATGTAAAAATAAAAGCAAACGACAATAATAGTTTTCCAAGGTGAGAACATGGAAAAAATTTTGAATTTTTAATTAAGTAAAATTTGGAATCTACTTTATTGTATTTTTTATTCATTTAAAAAAGAAAAAATCGTTCATAAAATTCAAGCACAAAAATAATACATATCAACGATTATTTAACTCTCATATATGGTAATTTTTGGTCAAATATATAATTTATAAACATTCTAAATAATATATTTAGAGCTTATAAAAAATAACTATACATTTGTAATTCAAAATTAAATAAAAATTGAATAAAATTATAGCTTGCTTAATTGTATTTTTTTGTTGTGCAAACTTGTTTTCGCAAAACGAATTAGTGCAAATAAATAAAGACAGTAGAATAGATACTTTACTGAAACTCAAAAAGGAAATAAAAAAAAATACATTTAATTTAAAAATTCAAATATTTAGCGGAGAAAGAGACAAAGCTTTAGAAATGATTGAAAATCATGATAAAACCAGTTACATAAATACCAGCATAGAGCTAGTTTATGAAACTCCTAATTATAAAGTGTGGATCGGTGATTTTTATTCTCAATTAGAAGCTGATAAAAAACTTTTAATGATTAAAAAAAAATATCCTGAGGCGTTTATTTTTAGGCCCAAACCAAAGATCGAAAATAATAATGCTAATCCAGAGGAAATAAATTAATAAAAAACTATTTAAGTTTTTTCTTAATTTCTACCTGCTGAAATCCTTCAATAATATCACCTTCTTT
>JABHBC010000023.1 GCA_018674025.1 Flavobacteriaceae bacterium | reverse complement strand
GGGGCTCCAGCTTCAACTTGTTGATTTGTATTTTGTTGAGATTCAGGGGTTGTATTTGTAAAAGCTTGAGGAATTGCATTATGGTGTGCACTACCCCATATGTTAATGGGTTGAAAATAATAATAATTAGATTGTTGAGGTTTAGATTCATTATTAGCATTTGGTAATGATATTAAATAAACTACCTCATTTATTAAAGGGTATTTTTTATCATTAGGAAATAAAGGTTTAGCATAGTTATTTTCTAATGCTACATTATTTTTGGCTAGTACATCAGTTTTAGCCCAATAAATGGTTCCTATACTACCCCAGTTACCTTGAGCTTTAAATGCATCCGCGTGGGTTGTATCATCTAATATAATAGCAGTTACTCTAGCAGCAAAAATACTACCACCGCTACTACCACCACTGTTAGATGTAGATTTAGTTCCACCAGTTACCCTACTTACTGCCATTATTCTTTATCTTTTCCTGATTGTAACTTATCCATTTCTGCTAATAATTGGTTTTTTTCATCTTCTGAGATTCCAAAATTACCATCATCTGTTGTACTATTATTAATAACCCTTTGGATTATAGTAGCCATTTTAATGAGTTGTTCATCATTTTTAACCCCTATTTCCATATATTCTTTAATAAGAGGAACTATAAGAGTAGCATCACCAATTTCTTGAACTAAAGGTTTTAATTCACCTATTAAAGCTGAAACTTGTGCTTCTTTTTTCTTTTGGTTGGTGTATATTTCTTCTAAAATATCAGAAAATTTTTTTTCACCAAATATAATTGAATCTAATTGTCCCATAATTTTTGGTTATAAATATAAGTAAATGGAACTTATTTGTATGGAAATCGATTGTTTTCCAAATAGTATAGATATTTTTCTTTAAAAATTGCATATAACACATTAGCAATTTTCGTTATTTTTGGAGTTTTTACATCAATTTGTTCCCTAATAAAAATATAGAGTGCTTTTTTATTAAAAATATCTATATGTTCTCTTTTTCTAAATAATTCTAAAATAGCATCTGCAATGGAGGCATCATATTCTTTTGGGAAGATGGTATAAATATTATCTGTACAATAATCAACATATTTGTCAACAAATACCGATAATTTATCTTTATATGTATAACCCTTAATGCTTAATTCATCTCCATCAAAATTTTCATTATCATCTCTCATAATAGAATTTAGTTCTTTTTCCATTCTACTTGATGGTATAAATCCTGGGTTACCTGCATCTAGATTAGAATAACTACTTAAATCTACTATATTTACATTTGCAATTTTTTTACTATAATTCTTTTGGTTATATACAATTAACCAACGTTTTACTATAGTACCAAAATAAGAGTATGCTTTGGCCCCATTGTCAGGGTTAAATAGGTGAATTTTAGAAAGAAGAAATGTAATTATTTCATGTTGTAGATCCTCTAAATTTTCAACACCATCAGTATGGTAAAATTTAAAAGTATGAATAATATTTTCTGTTAATTTGTAAAATGGCCAATGTATCCATTCTTGATAGATATCACTTCTTTCTTCGGCATCAGAAGAGCGATTGTATCTAACAATCGCCTGTTCTGTTTCTTTTGTAAAATATCTTCGTTTTTGGGGTTTGCTTTTATGCTTTCTAATTATAGAATCCATTATGTTTTTTTAAATTAGTCAATTTTCTTTAACTTAAATTCATTCAAAATTTCTTGAATTTTCTTTACTTGTTCAAAGAAAAAACCAATTTCATCATCACTTTTAAAGGATTCTTTTTGATCGATCTTTTTTAATTTCTCATCTGAAGCTTCTATAACCTTTGATATTTGATCCAAATATATTAAATAACCTACTACTATATCTTCTGCCCTTTCATTTTTACGTAATAAGTTAAGAGTAGTATATAATAAAACAACTGCTAAAACTGATATTGCTATGATTATTATTGTAGTTGTTTCCATTATAAATTATCTAATAAATTTTTCAAACCCTCACTTTTCATAGAACCTAATGCTTTAGATTTTGCTTTATTAGCGTGGGTTTTTTTATTGTCATTCGCCAATGTAAAATTTTCTTTTGGGGCAACCACATTATTCTT
>JABHBC010000185.1 GCA_018674025.1 Flavobacteriaceae bacterium | reverse complement strand
CAAAAATAAATTTTGATAAAGTTCTATTGACTGATGATTCTGGTAAAGTAAATGTTGGCGCCCCAGTTATAAAAGGAGCTCAAATAACTGCAAAAGTAATTGAGCATTTAAAAGGAGACAAGGTAATAGTTTTCAAAAAGAAAAGAAGAAAAGGATATAAAGTAAAAAATGGTCACAGACAGTACTTGACTAAATTAGAAATCCTTAAAATTGACGAGAAATCAGCTACATCAAAAAAAGTAATAGCTAAAGAAACAACAAAGAAAGTAACCGCAGTTATGAAAGCGCCTGCAAAGAAAGTTGCTTCAAAAAAAGACTAAATTAAACAGTAAGAATTTTAAAAACTTTATAAAATGGCACATAAAAAAGGAGCAGGGAGTTCTAAAAATGGTAGAGATTCTAAAAGTAAACGCTTAGGGGTTAAAATTTTTGGTGGACAAAATTTAACTGCAGGCAATATTATTGTAAGACAGCGTGGAACTGTTCATAATCCTGGAGAAAATGTTGGTATCGGTAAAGATCATACTTTATTTGCTTTAACTGATGGTGTAGTTAAATTTACTAAAAAGAAAAACAATAAATCAATCGTATCAGTAATTAACTAAGACGGAAGAAGAATTTATAATTTTCACAAAAAACTCTTGATTTTTCAAGAGTTTTTTTATTTATATTTGTTTAGCTTTTAATTAAAAGTATATAATGTTACAAACTAGAAAAATTAGAGAAAATAAAGCGGAGTATATCAAGTTGTTAAAAATTAAAAACTTTGATGCTAATAACATCTTCAACTTGTTAATTGACTTAGATGATCAAAGAAAAGAAGCTCAAATAAAGTGTGATGAGTTACTCAATAAATCTAATAATTTATCTAGCCAAATAGGTAAGCTGTATAAAACAGGTGATACTAATAAAGTTACATCTCTTAAAAAAGAATCTATCATTATTAAAGATGAATCTAAAATTTTTCTAAATAAGCAGAATAAATTAGAAAGAGAGATTAAAGATCTTCTTGTTCAAATTCCTAATATTCCTCACCCATCTGTTCCTGCTGGAAAATCAGATTCAGACAATCTTGTTTTAAAACAGCAAGGAGAGGCTCCTGCGCTATATGATGGAGCAAAACCTCATTGGGACTTGACGGAAAGATATGGGTTAATAGATTTCGGTTTAGGTAATAAAATAACAGGATCAGGATTTCCTGTTTACACAAACAAAGGAGCAAAGCTTCAGAGAGCACTGATATCTTATTTTCTTGATAAAAATATTAATGCCGGATATTTAGAATACTTACCTCCTCTTCTTGTTAATGAAGCATCTGGATTTGGTACCGGTTCATTGCCTGATAAGGAAGGGCAGATGTATCATGTTAATGAAGATAATTTATATTTAATTCCTACGGCAGAGGTTCCTGTAACAAATTTTTTCAGGGATATTATTGTAAATGAGTTTCCTGTCAAATGTACAGCATATACTCCTTGCTTTAGACGTGAAGCTGGTTCATATGGTAAGGATGTTCGTGGTTTAAATAGATTGCATCAATTTGATAAGGTAGAGATTGTTCAAATCGAACGTCCTGAAAATTCCTATGACATTTTAAATGAAATGGTTGAGCATGTTTCTTCAATATTAGATGAACTTGAATTACCCTACAGAATTTTAAAATTGTGTGGAGGCGATTTGTCATTTACTTCTGCACTTACTTTTGATTTTGAAGTGTATTCAGCTGGACAAAAAAAATGGTTAGAAGTGAGTTCTGTTTCAAATTTTGAAGATTATCAATCAAATAGATTAAAATTGCGATATAAAGATAGTAATGGTAAAAATCAATTTTGTCACACCTTAAATGGAAGTGCACTTGCTTTACCTAGAATTTATGCAGCTCTTATCGAGAATAATCAAACACCTGACAGTATAATAATACCTAAAGCACTGCAGGCTTACACAGGATTTGATATAATTAAATAAATGCGTTTTCTATTTTTATTGTTTTTAACATCTTATTCATTATTTGCGCAACAATCTGATCAACAAAAAGCTTACAGATATTATGTTGATGGAGAATATCAAAATGCAATTGAAATTTATAAAGAATTAACTTCAGTTCGTTACTCAGGATCTTATTTTACACCCTACTATAATTCTTTATTAGAATTAGAGTTTTATAAAGATGCAAAT
>JABHBC010000184.1 GCA_018674025.1 Flavobacteriaceae bacterium | reverse complement strand
TGATGTTTACAATAAAAACACAGGTGAATTTACCAACTTAATTAATAAAAAGAATAATATAGCAAATGGGCTAGACAACCTTGAGACCACTTCAATTTATAAAGATTCAAGGGGTAATATATTAATTGGAACCTGGGAGTCAGGATTTTATATTTTATCAAAAAATGGTAAGCGATTTAAAAATATAAAAAAGAATAATAGCAAATTAAAATCTGATAAAGTCATGAGCTTTGCTGAAGACTCCAAGGGCAATATATGGATTGGCACATTTTTTAGTGGTTTGCATTCTTACAATACATATAGTAACAAAGTAACACATTACAATAACTCAGAATTTGTTAAACATAACATTAACACTAGTAATATTCGTAAAGTATTGGTTGACAATAAAGATAACGTGTGGATCGGTACTAGATCAGGGTTATATAGAATTAATAAGAGAGAAAATGAAAATTTTAATATAACTCCATTTAATGATAGATTTAAAACAATCTTAGGTGAAGATATTACCTCTACCATAGTATTTAGTCTATTTGAAGATGACTCAAATAACATATGGATAGGCTCATTAGACTACGGCTTGTTTAAGTATAATTATAATAATGATAAAATTATTTGGTATAATAATGAAAATGGCTTTATTCATGAGTCTATATCTTCGATCACTCAAGATAAAAACGGAAACATATGGATTTCAGGAAATAAAGGGCTAACAAAATTTAACCCTACTGAAAACCATTTCACAAATTTTAATAAAGAAGATGGATTGTCTTCAAATAAATTTAACTATAATTCTGTATTTCAAGATGCAGAATTATTATATTTTGGTGGTTTAAATGGTGTAAATTATTTTAATCCAGAAAATATTCAATATAATGAAGAGTTACCTCAGGTTTATTTAAAAGATCTTAAGCTAGCTAATGAATTAGTATTAATAGATGATATAAAATCTCCTCTTAAGAAATCATTAAGTACGACAGACAAATTAACATTAAATTACAATCAATCATTCTTTAGTATAGAATATGTAGGGGTAAATTATACTAGAAGCGAAAATAACCAATATGCATATCTACTTGAGGGTTTTGATGAAAAATGGAATTATGTAGGTTCAAAAACTAATGCTACTTTCACAAATGTTCCTGCTGGTAATTATATTTTTAAAGTTAAAGCTTCTAACAATGATGGCCTTTGGAATGAAACCCCTACAGAGTTAAATATAGAAATTTTACCGGCTTGGTGGAATAGTAATTTAGCTTGGCTAGTTTACTTATTAACTTTAATGACTATATCATATTTATCTTACAGAGTTATAATCGAAAGAATAAGAGAAAGAAGAACATTAAAATTTGAAAGAGAGGAACATAAGCAATTAGAAGCTCTAAACTCAAAAAAAATACAATTCTTTACTAATATATCTCATGAATTTAGAACACCATTAACACTAATACTTAATCCTTTAAATGATATAATTAAAGGAGATTTCAACAGTCTGTCTGAAGCAACAAAAAATAAGTTAAAAATTATTCATAAGAACTCAAATAGATTATCTAGACTTATAAATGAACTTATGGATTTTAGAAAACTACAATTCAATAAGATGTCTATAAATGCTTCAAAAATTGATCTAATTCCATTTGTTGAAGAAGTTTCAAGCCATTTTGAAGAAGAAGCCAATGAAAAAAATATAATATTATCTGTTGATTATTCAGAGAAGCCTATAAACATTTGGGGTGATCCATCTATGTTAGAAAAAATAATATTTAATTTATTATCTAATGCATTTAAAGTTACCCCCACTAACGGGATGGTATCTATATTCATAAATAAAAAAAATACAAAAGTAAATTTTCCGTTAGTTGATTCTGAAAAATTATTAGAATGTATTGAAATAATTATTGAAGACACTGGAGCTGGTATAAAAAAAGAGAATATTACTAAAATATTTGACAGATTCTATCAAGTTACAGAATTTGACAAGCAATATTACGGAGGAACCGGAATTGGACTAGAAGTAGTTAGAAACTTCATAGAATTACACAAAGGTAAAATTGAAGTATCTAGCAAATTAAATATTGGGACTCAATTTAAAATACAATTACCGAGAGGTAATTCACACTTAAAAATTATAAATAATAAAGAAAGAGCTAAAGTTAATACAAATGAT
>JABHBC010000183.1 GCA_018674025.1 Flavobacteriaceae bacterium | reverse complement strand
TAATGGCTTCATTAATTTGATATCTTTAAATTTTGATAGGTAATAGTTATTGTTAGAAATTTCTATTTCTTCATAAAATAGTGAATCTACCAACAAACTAGATTTAGGATCAAAATTCTTATTTAGCCAATCAATAGACAAGCTTTCAACTTTCATGGTTGAATTTTGCTGCAATGAATAATTTTTATTTGTTTCATATAAAATCTCACCAGAAAAACTTAAAACTTTTAGGTTTAAATTAACCTCTTTTGACTCTAGTAAATCTGAAATTATATGTAATTCTATTTCGCTATCAGACTTAAAAAAACTAATCAAAACAGGTTGAAAAGCTTTTTTTGTAGAATAATGAAGAGCTTTCCATTTTCCGAAATAATCAATACTAGACCAAGATGCAACTGGCCAACAGTCATTTAACTGCCAATACAGACTACCCATAGAGTATCCTTTGTTTCTTCTATGAGCTTCCATTCCCATTGACACACCATAAGCTTGTAAAACTTGACTCACATATAAATATCCTTTAAAACTTTTTGGCTTATTGTAATATCTTAACATATAGTCTTCAATCGTCTTATTCCCAATACTAGATCTCTGATGAGATTTCATTACATCAGAATATATACTGTAATCAGATTCATTAGTATACTTGTCGATGCTTGAAAACTCTGGGAAAGATTGAAATCCAAATTCAGACATGAATCTTGGTACTTTTTGATTGTAGGATTCAAAATTCTCTTTTCCCCACCAAACTCCCCAATAATGTGCGTCACCACTAGTGTAAGATTCTGTTCCTCCAGAGAAAGTACTTCCTGGAGAAGATGGCCAATAAGCAGTACTACTATCTAGATTATTAACGACTTTAGGCAATATTTTATGAAAAACATCATCATAGGCTTTACTAATCTCATTAGCAATTTCAGGAGACTGATTTTCAATTACATCTTTTTCCCATCCCCAGTTTTTCCATGCTGACCTAACTTCATTATTTCCACACCATAATGCTATTGACGGGTGACCTCTAAGTCTTTTCACATTAAATTCTGCCTCTTGTTCAACAGACTTCAAAAATTCTTGATCTCCAGGGTACATAGCACAAGCAAACATAAAATCTTGCCATACTAACAATCCTTTTTCATCACATAAATTATAGAAAATTTCATTTTCATAAATACCACCTCCCCAAACTCTTATCATGTTCATATTAGCGTCTACAGCAGAATTCAGTAATTCTTCATATTTATCATCAGAGACTCTATTTAAAAAAATGTCTTGTGGAATATAATTTACCCCTTTCATAAAGACAGGCTTTTTGTTTACTTCAAAATAAAAATTATTACCAATGCTATCTTCAGACGTAACTAAATTAATTTCTCTAAGTCCAATCCTCTTTGAGGTTGTGACAAAGTTGTTATTTGACTGCAGCTTTACTTTAATCTCGTACATATTTTGATCGCCCATGCCATTAGGCCACCATAATTCATAATCCTTTATTGTAAATGGTATTTCAATTTTATTAGCACCCTTATTTATGTAAATAAGATCTGTCGAAACTTTTTGATTATCTACATAGATTTCAGAGATCATTTCATCAATTTCTAAATAAGATTCCACCTCAATTTCAGCAACTAAGCTTGCGCTTTCATCTAGAGTCTTTTGTTTTATATATAAGTCTTCAATATTAAAGTAATTCCATTTTTTTATGTTAATTGGCTGCCAAATACCACTTGTTACTAATCTAGGCCCCCAATCCCATCCATAATGATAGGGAGCCTTTCTAGTAAAAACGCTAACTCTCTTATTTCCTTCTACCTTACCTATTTCTGCTAAATCGTTAGCATTAAAAGAAGAAATATCATAACCTAGACTGTCGTGAAGTTTAACCCCTTTGTTAATTGGTGAATAAAGCTTAACATATAGTTTATTCTTACCTAGTTTAGCAAAGCTTTTAATATCAACAGTTTTTCCAATAAACATATTATCAGTAGTTGCAATCAAAGAGTCATTTAGATAAATTGATGAATACGTATCGATGCCATGAAAATCTAATGAGAGAGAGTGGCTATTAATGTCTTTTTTTGATAAATCAAATTCTGTCTTATATTCCCAATCTGTTTTGTCAATCCATTGAAGGTCATGCTCATTTAGTCTGTAAAAAGGATCTTCAATAAGTCCATTTTTTAATAAATCCATATGTACATCGCCCGGAACAGAAGCTTCAAGCCAAAGTGAATCTATATTATTTTTAAATGTCCAGTTTTCAGATATTTCTACAGTCTCATTATTTTGATTACTGCAATTATATAATAGAAACACGAACAATAAAGAAAACTTAAACAAATGGTTCATAGAAATGAAATTACTTACTATTTAATTCAATAACCTCTCTTGAAATATCATCGGACTGAAGAAAGCTTAATTTTAAAACATCTTCTTCGTATTTTAAATAGACACTTTCTAACCATAGTATGTTTTCCTCTTTCGTAATTCCGTCCTCAATAAAAGTAAATTTTCCTTTATTAGAATAACTAATATGTGCTGTATTATTATCGATACTTACCTTAAAATCATAAAGACTCCATTCTGTAGATGTGTAGCCCTTTTTAAAATGCGATTTGATAATTTCTAAAAAAGACTCCAAGTCATACTTGTTCCCCATTTCATATATAACAAAATCTGTGGTAGTGTAATCATAAACTAAATCACTTCCAAGCTTATCAATATCCATGGCTTTGAAAAAACCTTTTAAAACTGAAATTGCCTGATCCTCTGTAATAGTGTTTTTGGTAGAATCATTACAGCTAAGCAAACAAGCTGTTAAGAAAAAAAATATTAGTCTTTTCATCATTATAAAATTATTATATTATTAAATTTACAAAATTATTATATCTGTAATATTAAAAAAAAGAAGTGAATAAAATATTATTTCTCTTATTAAATGTTTTAGTTACGTTTTCCGTGTTCTCACAAACAGTTATTGTAGATTCTCTTAAACAAGAAGGCTGGGATAAATCTGGCAAACTAACTTTTCTTGTAAACCAATCTGCATTTAGTAATTGGACATCAGGTGGAGAAAATAGTATAGCTGGTGCTTTAGCTGTAGATTATAACCTAAATTATTACAAAAATGGCTGGGCATGGGATACAAAAATGATTGGTGCTTTTGGAATAAATAAAAATAGTGATAGTGATTTTGCAAAAAAAACAGATGATCGAATTGAAATTAATTCATTAGTTGGAAAAAACTTTACTAAAGAATTAAGTTATTCTAGTTTTGTGAATTTTAAAACCCAGTTTGCAAGAGGTTATAAGTATTCAAATAGTTCTATTGGTGTCGAGCAAAGAAATGAAACAACTAGGTTCTTTTCTCCTGCTTACATTCAATTAGGTGTAGGTGTATATTGGAAAAAGTCAAATGATTTCTGGATTAATATGGCGCCAGTAACCGGAAGACTAATTATAGCAAATAAAAAATTCACTTCAAACTTAAGTGATGGAGAAGAATATTTTGGTATTTCTAAGGGCAATACCTCTAGGTTTGAATTAGGAGCATCATTAACTGGATTCTATAAATTTGAATTAATTGAAAATGTAATTCTTGAACAAAGTTTAAGCTTGTATTCTGATTATCTTCAAAATGCTGAAAATATAGATATCGATTATACTATTTCTGCTTTTATGAAAATTAATGATTATCTATCTACAAGTTTAATTATACAGTGCAGGTATGATGATAATGCAGTAAAAAAAGTACAATTAAGACAAGTCTTTGGGTTAGCAGTGACGTTAGATTTGCTTGAAATCCCTACTCTAATTTCAAAAATTTAAAATTATCTATTTCTTGTTTTAGCCAAAAACTTAAGTATCTCTAAATACAACCAGATTAGTGTGACTAATAGTCCAAATGCACTATACCACTCCATGTATTTGGGAGCTCCTTTTTCTGCTCCCTCTTCAATAAAATCAAAATCAATCACTAAGTTAGCTGAAGCAATAACTACGATAAAAAGGCTAATTCCAATACTCATAAGCGAGCTATTTGTAGGGTCAAGTACTGAAATTGAAGCTCCAAAAAAACTCATTATAAAACTTGCTGTATAAAGTAAAAATATACCTCCAGTTGCAGCAAATACACCAAGTTTAAAGTTTTCAGTTACCTTTATAATTCCTGATCTATAAGCAAGTAGTAAAGAAGCTAATATTGCAATTGTTAAACCAATTGCCTGAACAACAATTCCGTCATAACTTGCATTAAATATATAAGAAATAGAGCCAAGCGCTAAGCCTTCTAAAATAGCATATATAGGTACTGTAATAGGAGACCATTCTTTTTTAAAAATTGTAATGAATG
>JABHBC010000182.1 GCA_018674025.1 Flavobacteriaceae bacterium | reverse complement strand
AACATTTATTGTTCTTTCTTGAAGAATTTCTTCAATAGTACTTTTTATTAAATTTTTAAGATCAGATTTATTCATAATATTAATTTGAGAATTCTCTTATTTTATTTTCCAATCGTTTTAGTTGAGCGCCTATTTCGTGTATTTGTTTGTTAGTTGATCTTAAGAAAGTACCTGAATTCATATCTAATTCTGTTTTTAGGCGGAAATTATGTGATACAATTTTTTCAATTTCTTTAATCATTTTATTAACTTGTCTAATACCTTTAGCTATTTTTTGACGAGGTGAAGATTCAGTGTTACGTTTAAAATCACCATATGAAACTTCATTAACTTCTTTTTTCTTTTTCTTAAATGCTTTTGGTGTAGCATATGCTGCTCCTGTTCCTGCGTTAAATGAAGCACCTGTGCCGGTTGTACTCATTTCGCCTAATTCGTCTTCTTTTATAAAAGCTAAAATTGAACCATCTTTAAGTTTTACTTTACCATTTTTATGAAGTTCTTCCATTTCTTCTTGAGAAATTTGTAGACTTTTGTCTTCATCTTCAGCTAATCTTTGTTTAGCTTGCCAATTGTGTATGTTAAATGGTTTACTCATGATTTTCTTCTTTTATAGCGAGAAAATTTATTTCTCAAATTTTTAGCCATCATTAAAAGCTCTCTAGCTTCTGGATCTTTTTCTTGTGCAACTAAATCTTGTAAACGTTTAACTGCTTCGTCTATTTCTTTGTAAGTACGATCAAAGTCTGTTGTATAATTAACATCCCAACTTACTTGGCCCGTTTTGGGGTTTACTCCTGTTTGTTTAGTTGTAAAATCTTGGTCTTCAGTTAAACGATTGAAGGTAGATTCTTTAACATTGTATATGTCTTTTAAACTAACCATGAATTGATTTGAGTTCGTTTACTAATTCATAATAATTAAGTAAATTACTAACATTATCATCATGTACAGAAGATTTTTTACAAAGAGGTTTAATTAAATTTTGGGCCTCATTAATTTTAATCTTAACAACTTGATCAGTAACTGTGTTAGCATATTGAGTTAGTTGTTTTTTAACTTTTTTAATTTCAGAATTAATGTAAGTTTTTAATGAAGGACTATTACTAACAGAATTGACATACTCTTGGAGTAGAATCTTTTGATTTTCTCCTAGACCTTTATACTTGTCATTAAATTTTTCAAGTAAAATCTTTTGTGTAAGTAAACGTGTGTTTTTATCTTCGTGATTGTACTTTTCCATTACCACGTTTTTCTTAACCTTTTCAATTGGTTTAGTAATGTGTTCAATTAATTGAACTTTAGAATCTACAATTGATAAAGGAGTGGCATCTTTATTTTCCGTAAGGTTATAAATGGATGCCATTGTTTTATAATTAGTGATTTTAGCTTTAAAAAAGTCGTTAAGGTCATATGTTGACTTTAATTCTTTAATTAAATTATATTTTTCACGTCTTAATTGAGAACGATTTAATTTGGTATGAGCTTCTACAAGAGTATTAACTAATATAGTAGCTTTGTTTTCGTCTGAATAAGATTTAGTGGAGAGGGCGTTGTATATTTTATATTCTTTAAGTAATTCCGACTTAGAGTTAAAATATTTTTTGAGGATTGACAAGGCCTTATTACTTCCACCTGAAATGGTGTCGGAAGTTATCTGTCTTGTTAATAATTCAAACAGTATCCCAGTATTCTTGTACTTAGAGTGTTTAACTTTCATTATAAATTGCAGTTTATCTGATTATAAATATATAACTATTCTTCAGACTTAATATTTTTTTCAGATAAAAGACCATTGTCGTCTCCTTCCTTTAATATTTGTTTTTCTTTTTTAATTTTTTGTAGAGATGATTTTAAACCATGGTAAACTGACTTACTTGGGTTGTAACTTTCAGCGGCAATGTCTGCTTTAGTTCCTTGTTTACCTAATGGATCTCTACTAAAATTAGAATCTTCTGTACCATAGTTTGAAACACTTTGTTTAGGAGGACCAACTGGATTTTCATCGTAGCCTGTTGGTACTTGATTTGGTCCTACTCCTTTGTCTCTTTTATTTCCGTATAAAGAAGCTAAATCGTGGGGTGTACCATATGATTCACCTGATTCTGATGGATCATTTCCTTCATTTTCAATTTGTGAAACTCTAAAGTTTTGCATTGCGTCTTGAACCATTAGATCTTTTTCTTTATTATATTGATCTGGACTTAAGCCAAATAAATTTTCATAAACCCAATCGCGAGACATTACTTTATTGTCTAACATAGCACTTGCTACATCCATTTTAGCACCATAAAGTTCAGTTTTTTCTTGTTCATAAACAATAGATGGAGTTGTTAATTCAAGGGTAAAGTCAACTAATTTTTCATCTGTAAAACCTTGTGAGTAAAGGTGTACTAATGCAATTTTAGTTAATTCTGATTCTATAATTCTTTGAACACGTTCTACAGTACGAGCAAAACGAACATCCATAGATGCTAATGTAGATTTACCTTCAACACCTTCTTCATATCCTAAGTATGGTTTAGGTATTTTAAGGGCGGCCATCATTTTGTTCTTAATGTATTCAATGTCATTAGTTCCATCATAATCTAAACCTTTTGTAGTGTCGATTTTAGTAGCTGAATCATTTCCTCTAACCGGTACATAAAAGTCTTCAGTCATGTTTTGAACATTAAACTTCATGTTATAATCACCTGTTTGTTGATCAATGTGTGGTGTTTT
>JABHBC010000181.1 GCA_018674025.1 Flavobacteriaceae bacterium | reverse complement strand
TAGATGTAGCATCTCCTTTTTTGGTGATAACATCTAGGTGACTGTTGATGTAGTTAAGTTTCTCTCCATCAAAATCTATAACATACGTATCCTGAGATTCGTAAGACAATAACTTTGCTAAATGAAACCCAACGTCTCCAGCACCTGCTATAATAATTTTCATAAATCGTAAGAAATATCATACAAATATATAAAACTTAGCATTGAGACTACTAAAATTATCATTGATATTGTTTTCCCCCAACTTTTGTATATTTATAAAAAAACCCCTCTATGAAAAAAATGACCATTAAATCTTGGGCTGTAGACGATAGGCCAAGAGAAAAACTAATTGCCAAAGGACCCTCCTCATTAAGCGCTGCAGAGCTCATCGCAATTCTTATTGGCTCAGGAAATAAACAAGAAAGTGCTGTAGATTTATCTAAGAGAATATTAATGTCTGTTGATAATAATATTCATCAATTATCTAAACTTACCCCAGAAAAATTAACTTTATTTAAAGGAATAGGACTAGCCAAAGCTATTTCAATTATTACAGCTCTAGAGTTAGGAAAAAGGCGACAGTTGGCAAATGTTGTAATAAACCCTAAAATTACTAGTAGTAAAGATGTTTATCATATCATGCAGCCTTTGTTAGGTTCACTTCCTCATGAAGAGTTTTGGGTTTTGTACTTAAATAATGCGAATAAAGTACTTTCAAAAAATCAATTGAGTAAAGGAGGTATTACTGCTACTCTAGTAGATGTTAGACTTTTGTTCAAAAAAGCCATCGAGATTTCTGCAGTGGCAATCATTATTTGTCACAATCATCCATCCGGAAAAACAGAACCTAGCCCCCAAGATAAAGTTCTTACCAAAAAAATTAAAGAAGGTGGGATAAGTTTAGATATAAAACTTCTAGATCATCTAATAATTACTGAAAAGTCTTATTTTAGCTTTGCCGATAATGGTAAAATTTAAATAGTACTGCAATCTTGACACTTGTTTACACGCATAAAATTACTCCAAGAATACGGTATATTTTTAAGCATATTTTTACTAGAATTCTTCTAAGCCCAGTATCTTTTACATCAAAAATTGAGGACTTTGTTGCCCATAATGGGCCTAAGCTAAGTTACACCAAGGTTCCTTTAGGGAAAGAATTTTTTATAAGAAGTAATGAAATCCTTTTTGAGCAGGGGGTAAATGACTTGGAAATTAATATTTCACAATGGAATGGTACTCCGTGTTTTTTTAATGCAGGATCTGGCTCTAGTATTCCGTTTGATATTTTTGCAGCTAGTTTTTATCTTATTTCTAGGTATGAAGAATATTTACCTCATGTCAGAGATGTACATGAGCGATTTACAGCAGAGCAAAGCTTGGCCTACAAATTTCGTTTTTTAGAAAAACCAGTTGTAGATATTTGGGCTCTTAAATTAAAAGATGCTTTACTAGATCGTTTTCCAGACTATCATTTTTCTGATAGAGAGTTCTCTTACATTTCTACCATAGATGTAGATAATGCCTTTGCTTACAAATACAAAAGCTTTGTAAGAACCTCTGGAGGTTTTATCAACGATTTTTTTAAATTACACTTAAAGAGTTTTTGGGATAGATTGATGGTGTTATTAAGAATTAGAAAAGACCCTTATAATAATTTTGAGCATATATTATCATTAGGTAAAACCTACAACGCAAACACTATATTTTTCTTTCTTATTGCAGACTATACAACTTTTGATACCAATATATCTGCCACCAAAAGGCAATTTAGAATGTTAATAAAACACATCGCAGATTATGCAAAAATTGGGTTACACCCTTCTTACTACACAATGAAAAATAGTGCTTTATTAAAAAAGGAAAAAGAGCGTTTAGAGTCCATTACAAATATTCCAACATCTCTTTCTAGACAGCATTTTTTACGTTTTAGTTTGCCCGAAACCTATCAAAATTTGATTGATTTAGAAATTAATCAAGATTTTTCGATGGGTTATGCTAGTCATATTGGATTTAGAGCTAGTACCTCGATTCCTTTCTACTTTTTTGACTTAGATTTTGAAATTCAGACTCCGTTACTTGTTCATCCTTTTGCATTGATGGATACAACCTTAAATGATTATATGGGTCTTACACCAAAACAGTCTTTAGGAAGAACAAAAGATTTATTAAAGGAAGTGATGGCGGTTAAAGGAACTTTTATTACATTATTTCATAATGAAAGTTTAAGCGGTTACCTAAGATGGAATGGATGGCAAAGAGTCTATGAAAACGTGTTAAAAATGATTCATAAACATGTTAATTAAATACATTCACAGAGAACATTTAGATGAGGATAAATACAATGATTGTGTAGAAAACTCACTTCAATCTAATAGCTATGCGTTTTCGTGGTATTTAGATATTGTTTGTGACAATTGGGATGTGTTAGTGCTAAATGATTACGAAGCAGTAATGCCAATTCCCTGGCGAAAAAAATATGGCATTAAATATGTGTACCAGCCATTATGGGTATTACAATTAGGAATTTTTTCTAAAGGTGATTTTACTCAATCTGATTTTATTTCAGTTGTCCAAAAAAGATTTCGATTTATTGAACTTCGACTAAATTTCAAGAATTTATTAGATACAGATAGTTTATATTTTATTGAAAAACAGTTTCAAGAATTAAAGTTAACTGAAGGATATGAAAAGATTAAAAAAGCATATAGGAGTGATCGTAAAAAAGATTTAAAAAGAGCTGAAAAATCTGAGTTAAGGATAGAATGGGGCGGAAGCCCGTCAGATCTTATCACACTCTTTCAAAATAATGTTGGAAAGAGAACACCTGAAATAAAACAACAAGATTATCAAAATTTAGAAACTTTAATTAATTTTTGCTTGATAGACGATTATGGAGAACTTT
>JABHBC010000022.1 GCA_018674025.1 Flavobacteriaceae bacterium | reverse complement strand
CCAGCACCGTATCCATTGTAAAGTTCAGTTCCATCAGAATCAAGAATTATTAATTCATCCCATCCATTTTCTACTTGCCCAGAATTAATAGTAAGATTCATTGGACTTCCGTCAAGACTAGTAAAAGAATAAGAGTTGTCCAATCCAGTATCATAACAAAAGCTAGTATTAATTGGTCCTGCATTACAATCTACATAAGTATTTGGATCTGTGACTGTGGTAAAGCTTGAAGAACTACATTCATCAGTAGCAGACCCAGAGCCGTTGTATGGTAAAATAGTTACGTAATAAGTTGTGCTGTAAGCTAATCCAGATAAAGGATAGCTATTAGAGTTTCCTGTATCAACATTGTCTAAAATATCATTACCACCAGCTGTTGTACCAACAGAGACATAATATCCATCAGGGAAACCACTAGCTGAAGACCAGTTTATCGTTGGTGATTGAACAACTCCAGATTCACCATCTGCAGGGGAAGTTACTACGGCATCACATCCAGGAACAGCAGCTCCTCCAGAGATAACAGAAACATTTTTAATACACCATCCCCATTGCCATCCATCAGCATCGTCATAAGAAATTCTATACTTGAAATTAGATAGTTGTGTTGCTGAAAAACCTGTAATATCTAAACCGGATTCAAAATAAACTTGGTTTGTACAGTTTTGATAATCAGCTGTTGAAGCACCAGTAGTCTCTAATTCAATTAAAGCAACCCACGCTCCAGCATCGTAATCCCAATAATCAACAGACAATGATCCGCCAATATCACGGTGAGTAAAGTCACCACTAATAAGTATCAGATTTTCACTAGCTGCAGCTGCAGCAGATAAATCAATAACTGGTGATTCAGAGGCTATATCATCATCAGAAGTAGACCCTGCAGCATCATCATCAAAAGTGAAAGAGTCCGCAGAAGTTGGGTCGGCTAACAAACCGTCAGCATTATATGTTCCAGATGTTGTCCAATTTGCATTAGGCCAGTTGGCAGGTTCATTAATTACTTGAGAATTTCCGATTTGGAAGGAAAATAGAACCAGTACAGATAGTATAATTTTTTTCATACCTTTTTAAAATTGTATTTGAAAAAGAATTCATAAAATATAATTATTATATATCTTAAGAATGTTTATTTCAGTTAGTTAAGTTAAATCTAACGTATATTTTAGTAAATCACAAATTCAATATATGTTTTTATTTTATAATTAATAATTTAAGTAAACCCAGTCTACTTTAGTTTTATTTTCTTCATAATTCATTACATAGAAATATGTCCCTACAGGAAGTAATTTCCCATCATTAGATTGACCTTTCCATTCATTTAAGTAATTATTTTTTGAATACACCAAATCCCCCCATCTATTAAACACTTTTAATGAACTTACATTATAACTACTTAGATCAAAAGAATCATTATAACCATCATCATTTGGAGATATTCCATTTGGTATCACACAAGATTCAACCTCTATAACGTTAATGCCTCTTGTAAAACTACATTCGCCAGTTTCAGTTGAAGTTAATGTAACTTCATAAAGACCAGCATATAAAACACCAAGTGTTAGAGAATTTTCATTTTCTAAAATATCACCATTATAAGTCCAGCTTACATCAAATGAATCAGGATTATCATCATAAGTAGGAATAACATTAAGATCAATTGGGATAGTAGCATTGGGACATACTTCATAAGTTTCGTTCTCAAAAGTTGCTACAGGTAATTCTTGTGCGCATAAAGTAAAACTAACTGTATTAAAACAGCCTTCAAAGTTTGGGTCAGTGACTCTAGCAAAGATTTCTCTACAATCTGTACCTACGAGTATTAACTCGCCTGTTTCAATAGGATCGGTGTTAAGTACACATTCCTCAAATGATTGATGATAGCTAACAAAATAATCTGTAATTGGTTGATCTTCTCCAAGTATTGTTTCAACAAGAGTTGATAAATCAAACCCTTCAACTCCATCACCAGGGTTATTTATATTACAAACAATTACATCTCCTGGGCTATTCGCTTCAGGCAAAGTATAAGTAACATTTACTGAATCTTGAGCAAAAGAATCACATTGATTATCATAAACTATTACTGTGTAATTGTCACTTTCTGTAACAACTAAAGTTGGACTGTCTGATCCATCTATATAAATCCCATTTTGATACCATTCGTATGAATCTGCGAAAGGTGAATTTGCAACAAGTTCGTAACTTGCAGTACCGCAAATTTCTATATCCTCTCCTAAATCAACTTCAATTTCAGCAACAGTTGACCCTGCACCTTCATTTCCATTATTTGTTTGTTCAATTTGAATTGTTCCAGCATTGTTTGAATAATTTGTTACAAGTAAAACATAAATTTCACCACTTTGAGCGTCATTAATTGTTAAGTTTTCCACATTATTGGCAGAATAACTACAGTCTACAATATTCCCAGATGGATAAAAATTAGGGTTTGTGGTATTGTTAGGACAATCAGCTGGATCAGGACATCCTTGATCTAAAACCCCGTCTGCACAAAAATTTTGTTCTGAATCAAAAGGGCCCCATAATACAAAATCAACATCTAAACCATTTCCGGTAGGGTTGCCATTTTCATCAAATTCAGTATTTTGAACAATTTGAATATCTATTGTTCCAGAATCTCCAATTTGAATTATATTCCAAGATGGATTTGGAGTAGAATATAAACAGGCAATTTGTCCTAAACTAGGGTAATCAAAAATATTTGAACCATATAAAGCACCATCTTGACCACAAAAATTGGCTGCATTTTCACAAACAGTATTGTCAGGTGCGTCTTTTATGCATAAATCAAATTCAACATTTTCACTATTATCACCTGAAGAAAACACTTTTACAAAATAGTTGTTACCTATTGTAAGAGCTGTAGTTACACTCGAATTATCAGCACTACAGTATAGTTCTGTTAATTCTCCACATTCACCTTCATATAATCCGTGCCCAAGATTTGTTGTCGTACCTGAAATATTGACCAATGAAATCAATTGAACTTCGCTGAGCGCTGTAAATTCAAACCATACATCATCATCATCTCCTATACAAGAACTAGAATCAGGTGAAGCTGATGCCGCCGTGATTGTACCTGGATTTAAGAGTTCACACGACTCATCTATATTTACAATTGCCTCTTCTGCACCACTACAATTATCATTAGCAGGCGGACAAGCAAACAGTTGAATAGGATTACTATTTATAACACAATTTACATCTTGATCATTAGCAACTGAAATCACAATATCTGTTAGGAAAGGGTAAGGCCCAAAAGTATATACCCCTGTTGCAGTTGCAGCTTGAGTAGCTCCACCTTGGTTATCTGATATTGTTAAAGATTCAGCATCTCCTAAGCTTGTTATATCTACATCTATCAAGAATTGATCTCCGTTATCACAATCGTCAATTACAGTATAAGTAGCTTGAGGATTTATACAAGTAGCGCAAGCTACAGTATAATTAATCCCTGCTGCTTGGTTGGAACTTCCAGATCCACAACTTATGGATCCGTCAGAGACAACCACAAAAGATATTGTATCTCCTGTTGATTGGAAAGTTAGTCCAGATAAATCTCCTCCATTTCCATAGTATGGTTGCGCAGGAGTTAATTCAGTAACTCCGTCGGAGTCATAAACAATAAATTCATCCCATCCACTTTCTACGTTTCCTGAGTTAATAGTTAAATTAACAGGCACTCCATCAGAACTTGTATATGTAAAGTCTGTAGTGTTATTATTGTCATAACAATAGTCTAAGGTTATTGGTCCTGAATTACAATCAACTAGAGTTGTAGTACAGAATTCTTGAGTAATAGAACTACTACTAATAGAACAGTTCGCATCATCATCATTAGTTACAGAGATAACTACACCTGTATTATTATCATAAGGTCCAAAAGTAAACATTCCCGTTGCAGTTGCATTTTGAGTAGCTGTACCTTGGTTATCAGAAATTGTAACTGAAGAAGCAGACCCAATATCAGTTAAATCAACATCGATAAAAAATTGAGGTCCGTTAAGACAGTCTGTTACCATTGTATAACTAGCAATAGGGTTTACACAAGTAGCGCAAGCTACAGTAAAATCTATAGGGTTGTATCCACTACTTACACAGCTTATACTTCCATCTTCTTGAACGATAAGGGTTATGTTGTCTCCAGAAGATTGGAAAGTCAATCCAGAAACATCTCCACCAGCACCGTATCCATTGTAAAGTTCAGTTCCATCAGAATCAAGAATTATTAATTCATCCCATCCATTTTCTACTTGCCCAGAATTAATAGTAAGATTCATTGGACTTCCATCAAGACTAGTAAAAGAATAAGAGTTGTCCAATCCAGTATCATAACAAAAGCTAGTATTAATTGGTCCTGCATTACAATCTACATCAGCTGATGTTTGAGAATTAATATTAAAACTTAGCAATAAAAAGCAAAAGAATAAGAACTTTTTCATAAATGAATTTTTTTTATGTTTTTAAAGATAGTAAATACATGTTATAAAGAGTGTAAATTTTTAATTCATATTTGTACATTTACTTCAGAATATCAAAAATCTTGGAAAATACCATTTTAATTGGAGTTATAACTCGTGATCAAGACAAAGAAAAGTCTAAAGAATATCTTGATGAGCTAGAGTTTTTAACAACTACTGCCGGAGGTGCTGTTGTAAAGCGCTTTACACAAAATTTAGAAACTCCAAATCCAAAAACATTTTTAGGCAGTGGAAAAATTAAAGAAGTACTTGATTTTATTAATGTTGTAAAAGTTCAGACCATAATATTCGATGATGAATTATCTCCTGCACAAGAAAGAAATATTAGTAAAATTTTTAATTGTAAAATTCTTGATAGAACAAATTTAATATTAGATATTTTTGCTCAAAGAGCTACAACAAGTTATGCCAGAACACAGGTTGAGTTAGCTCAATGTCAATATTTGTTACCTAGATTAAAAGGTATGTGGACTCATCTTGAAAGACAAAAAGGGGGTATTGGAATGAGAGGTCCAGGAGAAACAGAAATTGAAACTGATAGAAGAATTGTTAGAGATAAAATCTCTTTATTAAAAAAGAAAATTAAGAACATAGACAAACAAATGCATATCCAAAGAGGCAACAGAGGCAAGATGATAAGAGTTGCTTTAGTTGGATATACAAATGTAGGGAAGTCAACCTTGATGAACGTTTTAAGTAAATCAAAAGTGTTCGCTGAAGACAAGCTGTTTGCCACTTTAGATACTACTGTAAGAAAAGTTGTTGTTAAAAACCTTCCTTTTTTAATGAGTGACACAGTAGGTTTTATAAGAAAACTGCCAACACAGTTAATTGAATCTTTTAAAAGTACTTTGGATGAAGTGAGGGAAGCAGATTTATTGATACATGTTGTTGATATTTCACATTCAAATTTTGAGGAGCATGTAGAATCAGTTGAAAAGATTCTTGAAGAGATTAAAAGCTCTGATAAACCAACTATCATGGTCTTTAATAAAATTGACAATTACTCATTTGAAGAATTTGATGAGGAAGATCTGATTGCAGTCAGAGATAAGTCTAATTATAACTTAGACGATTGGAAAAATACCTGGATGAGTAATAGTGATGATCAGGTTAGATTTATTTCCGCTTTAAATAATGAAAATATAAATGATTTAAAAAATTGTTTGTACTCTGAAGTTAGAAAAATTCATATCACAAGATTTCCTTACAATAAGTTCTTATACCCAGACTGTTAATTTACTTTTTAAATAATGGGACAGTTGAACAAGCTTCGCCAAACATAATTCTTTTAGCAATTGGTTTTAATCTGTTTATTAATTGTGAGTAGGCATCAATTGGAATATTTTTTTTTGAACACCCTTTTATAACAATCGACTTATCATTTAAGTTTGAAAAATCTATTGATTTTATAATTTCTGAAAAGATTTGTTTTTCTAAGTAATCTAAATCTCCAACAATATTCATAAGGCAATTGTCTTTTAATTTAGTAGCAATAAGCAGATAAGCCCAGGTTGGAATTATAGCGCCACTACTACAAAAAACAGCAACATAACCGTCATTAAATTTAGCCCAGTCAAAATTCTCAACAAATGATCTAAACTCTTTTTCTCTTAAAACCAAACCTTTATAAAGCCAGTTTTTAATATCTAATAAATGTCTTTGACCATTAGGATAGTAATCTTCTAAGTCAATTGTGATAATCTTACTATTGGCAACTCTATTTATAATTTCCTTTGACATTTACTTTATGTAGAGTATTTATAAAATTCCTATTTCTAATTTTGCCTCATCACTCATTAAATCTTGAGACCAGGGAGGATCAAAAGTAATTTCAACTTCAGCGTCATTAACTTCCTCCATTGATTTAACTTTATTTTCAACATCTAACGGTAATGATTCTGCGACTGGACAATTTGGAGTGGTTAAAGTCATTAAAATTTTAACATCTCTATCTTCATTAATCATTACATCATAGATTAGACCTAACTCATATATATCAACAGGAATTTCAGGGTCAAAAACTGTTTTTAAAACCTTAACAATTTTTTCACCTAAAATATTTGGATCAAAATTTTCTTTACTCATTATTTATTTTTGTTTGATAAGCTAAAGCGTATAATTTTAATTGTTTAATCATACTTGAAAGACCATTTGCTCTGTTTGGCGAAAGATGATCTTTTAGTCCAATTTTATCTATAAAATCTGTATTAGCTTCTATTATTTCATTAGGTTCATGATGAGAAAATACTCTGATTAAAATTGCAATAATCCCTTTACTTATGATCGCATCACTATCTGCCTTGAACACTATTTGTTTATTAACAAGTTCGGCTTTTACCCAAACTTTACTTTGACAACCATTTACTAGATATTCATCTGTTTTAAATTTTTCATCAATTAAAGGTAAGGATTTCCCTAAATCAATCATATATTCATACCTCTGCATCCAATCATCAAACATTGCAAATTCGTCTATTATCTCGTCTTGTATTTGTTTTATTTTCAAGCTTATAATTTTAGTAAAAATACGATAACAAAAAGATTATTCAATTTAAAGTATTGAATATTGTACTATTTTTTTATTTAAGAAAGCATTAAAATTGCTTTGTGAAGTGCTTTAATAAATTCATCAATCTCTTCTTTTGTGTTATAAAAACTAAATGAAACTCTTATAGTGCCAGGGATTTTAAAATAATCCATTATTGGTTGAGCACAGAGTTGTCCAGTTCTTGTAGCTATTCCAAATTTATCTAGAATAGAGCCAATGTCATAAGGATGTATATTGCCAACATTAAAAGATATTACGGATGTTTTTTTTGTAGAAAACCCGTAAATCTTTAAATCTTTAATTAGTAGCAGCTTCTTAGTTGCATATTCTAGCAATTCATTTTCGTATTTGTAAATCTCTTCGAGTCCAATTGAATTTAAATAATCTATTCCAATTCCAGATGCAATTACCCCACTAATATTCGGAGTCCCAGCTTCAAATTTATTTGGAAGACCAGCATATGTTGATTTTTCAAAAGTAACTTGATCGATCATTTCTCCACCACCTAAAAAAGGAGGAATTTTATTTAACCACTTTTCCTTACCGTAAAGTATTCCAACTCCGGTAGGGCCACATATTTTATGAGTAGAGGTAACATAAAAGTCCACATCTAGATCAACAACATCAATTTTCATATGTGGAGTTGCTTGAGCGCCATCTACTAAAACAATTGCATTAAATTCATGTGCTTTTTTAATTATATGCTTAATTGGATTTACAATCCCAAGTGCATTTGATACATGATTAACAAACACTAATTTAGTTTTTGAATTTAGGAGATTTTCGAATTTGTCAATAATTAATTCACCATTATTGTCAATTGGTATAACTTTTATTTTTGCTCCAGTTTCTTCACAAAGCATTTGCCAAGGAACTATGTTACTATGATGCTCTAATTGAGAAATGATAATCTCATCATTTTTTTTCAATATCTTTTTGAATCCATTTGCAACTATGTTAATACTGTGTGTAGTTCCAGATGTAAATATTATTTCATATGAATTATCAGCATTGAAGTGTTTTTGAAATTTAACTCTAGATTTTTCATAAGCATCAGTAGCCTCTTGACTTAAAAAGTGAACTCCTCTATGAATATTTGAATTGTATTTTGAATAATAATCAGCAATTGAATCAATTACTATTTGTGGAGTTTGAGAAGTAGCAGCATTATCAAAATATATTAAATTTTGACCATTTACTTTTCTTTTAAGAATAGGAAAATCGTTTCTTATTTGATCAATATTTGTATGTATATTTTTTTTCATTTATAAATTAAACCCAATATTCACACCTAATTTTCCAGCAATTATATTAGTAATTCTATTTTTTAATTCTGGAATTTTTACACTTTGCATAACATTGTTTGCAAAACCATACATTAATAAAGCTTTAGCTTCTTTTTCAGGAATACCTCTTGATTTTAGATAAAAAAGAGCATTTTTATCTAGTTGACCAATGGTACACCCATGAGAACATTTTACATCATCGGCAAAAATCTCAAGTTGAGGTTTAGTGTTAATTGAGGCTTTATCACTTAACAACACATTATTATTCGCTTGAAAAGCATTTGTTTTTTGAGCTTCTTTTTCCACAACAACTGTACCATTAAACACTCCTGTAGAGCTATCGTCAAAAATACCTTTATAGTCTTGATGACTTTCGCAATTTGGTTTTATATGATGAACTAGCGTATTGTGATCTACATGTTGTTTTTCTTCAATAATTGTAATCCCCTTCATTATGGATTCGATATGCTCTCCTTTTTGAGAAAAAGTAAGATTGTTTCTTGTAAGTTTTCCGCCAAATGAAAATGTATGTAAAGTACATACGCTATTATGTTCTTGAACAATTGATGTCGTATCTATTATCGAAGCTTGCTTATTGTCGTTTTGAATTTTATAGTAATCTACTATAGATTTTGGGTTTACAAATATCTCAGTTACTGAATTTGTTAAAACTTCATTTTCGTTCAGATTTTGATGTCTTTCAATAATTTGTAGTTGAGAGTTTTCGTCAACAATTATTAGATTTCTAGGTTGCAGCATTAAAGAACTTTCATTGCCACTATTAAAATGAATAATTTGAATTGGCTTTTCAACAAGTTTATTTTTAGGAATGTGAATGAACGCTCCTTCTTTTGAAAATGCAGTATTTAAATCGCTAATACCATCTTTTTTTAATGCTTTATTAAAATAATTTTCTATAATTGGAGCATATTTAGGTTTATTCAAAACTGAAGACATTAAACAAATATCCATTCCTTCATGAGTAGTTTCTGATAAGTGAGAGCTATATATGCCATCAACGAAAATAATTTTATAACTATCTATATCATCAATCAAATATTTTTCAATTTTAGAATAAACAAGAGCTGTGTTTTTACTTGGAAAAATGCTATAATCAGTATCTAAAACTTGTTTTAAAGAAGTATATTTCCAGGATTCATTTTTTTTTGTTGGAAAGCCTATACTTTCAAAATTTTTAATAGCCTCTGTTCTGATGTCATGGACATAACTGTCTATATCGACTTGATTTTCAAAAGCTATGAAGGAGGAAACTAGTTTTTCTTTTAAATCCATTTATTTAGTTTTTTACTTCTTCTTTAATCCAATCATAACCTTTTGCTTCTAGCTCTAATGCTAAATCTTTATTACCTGATTTGACAATTTTCCCATTATATAAAACATGTACATGATCTGGGACTATATAATCTAATAATCTTTGGTAATGTGTTATTAGAATTACTGCATTTTTAGAACTTTTTAATTTATTAACTCCGTTGGCTACAATTCTTAAGGCATCAATATATAATCCAGAATCAGTTTCATCTAAAATTGCTACACTAGGATCTAACATTGCCATTTGAAAAATTTCATTTCTCTTTTTCTCTCCCCCAGAAAATCCGTCATTAATAGATCTAGATAAAAACTTTCTATCAATTTCTAAAAGATTAGATTTATCTTTCAAAAGTTTAAGCATTTCTTTGGCAGGCATTTCTTCTTGTCCTTTTGCTTTTCTTGTTTCATTAATCGCTGTCTTAATGAAGTTAGTTACAGAAACTCCAGGAATTTCAACTGGATATTGGAATGAAAGAAAAATACCTTTGTGAGCTCTTTCTTCTGCGGATAAGTCTTCAATAGATTCTCCATTTAAATCAATATCACCATTTGTAATTTCATATTCTTCTTTTCCAGCAATAATAGATGCTAGAGTGCTTTTCCCAGATCCATTAGGGCCCATTATAGCATGCACTTCTCCAGCTTTTACCTCTAGATTGATGCCATTTAAAATATTTTTATCTTCAACTTTAGCATGTAAATTCTTAATACTTAACATAACTTATTTTTCTTTATTAATAATTTCAACTATTTCTGTAATTTCTAATTTCACTGACCATCCCTCATCATTTTTATCTTTATTTTTCAATCTTCCCTTAAGAATAACTGGGATGAAATCAAATTCATCTTTTTTGATTGAAGACAATTTTTCATTTAATTCATTAACCTTTTCATTAATAATAATTCCATAGACATTCTTGTTAGTTTGTAATACTGCTGCATTATTGTAAAAAACATAATCTCCTGATAATATAATCAAATCGTTATTTTTTGTTTCAACAACTTCATTTGAAACAACTTTATCCTGTTTAGAATCACAACTAAATGTGATAAGCAAAAAGAGTATTAATATTTTATAGATTTTCATATTAAAATTTTTTTTATCCAACAGAGCCTTCTAGTGAAATTTCCAATAGTTTTTGAGCTTCAACAGCAAACTCCATAGGTAGTTTATTTAATACATCTTTACTAAAACCATTAACGATTAATGCTATTGCTTTTTCAGTATCAATTCCCCTTTGATTACAGTAGAAAATTTGATCTTCACCAATTTTACTTGTTGTTGCCTCGTGCTCAATCTGTGCTGTTTTATTTTTAGCTTCGATGTAGGGGAATGTATGAGCCCCACATTCATTACCCATAAGTAGACTGTCACACTGAGAGAAATTTCTAGCATTTTCAGCTCTGGAATTAATTTTTACTAAACCTCTGTAGCTATTTTGTGACTTTCCAGCAGAGATGCCTTTGGATATGATTGTTGACTTTGTGTTTTTACCAATATGAATCATTTTTGTTCCTGTATCAGCTTGTTGATAATTATTTGTTACAGCTATTGAATAAAACTCTCCAATTGAATTGTTGCCTTTGAGGATACAAGAAGGGTATTTCCATGTTACAGCACTGCCAGTCTCAACTTGTGTCCAGGAGATTTTAGCATTGGTCTCACAT
>JABHBC010000021.1 GCA_018674025.1 Flavobacteriaceae bacterium | reverse complement strand
TATGAAAGATCAAAACCTAAAATTGATAGTTTTGTTGAACAAGTGAGAGAGTTAGGAAAGTTACTTGAAGATGCGGGAGGTCCAATATATTTAGATTAGACTATTTAATATTTTTAAAAAAAACCTGTAGTTTTATATTGCAGGTTTTTTTTTGTTTAAAGAAGTATCGCTTCAAATTTTACATATTTTTCTTCAAACTTATTAATTTTAATTAGCTAGTCTTTGTAATTTTATTAAATATTCATTTTTATGCGGTAGTAATTTAAAATCCTTTAAAAAATGATTATATAAATTATAAACTAACTAAATATTCTAAACTATGAAAATCATTTTCCGTATAATTATTTTATCGGTTTTAACTCCTTTAATTGCTTTTTCACAATCCAACTTAGTTACAGGAACTGTCAACGATGAGTCTGGATTACCTCTTCCAGGGGTAACTGTTCAGGTAAAAGATTCAGATAATCTTGGTGCTGTAACTAACTTTGATGGTGTTTTTACAATAGCTATACCATCGGGTGCAAATCAATCACTAGTTTTATCCTATGTCGGATATGCAACTGAAGAAGTAGATGTCTCTGAACAATCAACATTTTCGTTAAATATGCAAGTTGATACTGACGAACTTGAAGAAGTAGTTGTTATTGGATATGGAACTGTTTTAAAGAAAGATATCTCAGGTTCTATATCATCAGTTTCAGTTAATGATGAGGTGGCAACCCAATCAAATTCTGTGGATCAACTTTTACAAGGTCGAGCATCAGGAGTACAAGTTATACAAAACAGTGCTGCTCCAGGTTCTGGAATTAGTGTTAAAATTAGAGGTACTAATAGTTTGAGAGGAAATAATGAACCTCTATATGTAATAGATGGTATTATTATTTCTTCTGCAGGTGAAGATGTTCTTCCAGTAGGTACAGGTAATACTGGTCAACAGACTCAAAATGGTTTAAATGGTATTAATCCACGTGATATAGAAAGTATTCAAGTTCTTAAAGATGCATCAGCAACTGCTATATATGGATCAAGAGGTGCTAATGGAGTTGTTTTAATTACTACTAAAAAAGGAACTAGTGGGAAAGCTAAAATAAGTGCTTTTCTTACAAATTCAGTGAGATCAGCAACTAATAAAATTGATGTATTAGATGCATTTGGTTTTGCTGAGTATATAAATGAATTAGATGGAATAAATGGTTTTCTACCTAGATACTCTTTCTCAGGCGATAGTATTTTTATAGGACGAGAAGGACAAGGACCCGTAAGACCTACCGATTTATACAACTGGCAAGATGAAATTTATGGAGATGGTTTTAGTCAGAAATTTGGAGCCTCCGCATCTGGTGGTGGAGAAAATGGTAATTATTACATTTCTGCAGGTTTTGATAATCAGCAAGGTGTCGTTAGAACTTCTACATTTAAAAGCAGTGATATTAGAATTAATTTAAACCAAAATCTTAACGAAAATCTAAAATTACAAGCACGTATTAGTGGTTTTATGAATAGTGGAAACTTCGCTGAAGGTGGAGATTTATTGGGGGGTGCTAATACAAGTTTTGTAAGAAACGTAATTTCATATAGACCAATTATCGACCATGATTTAGACGATGTTTATTCAGAAGGTAATTTTACTACGAATCCATTTGCTTGGCAAAAAGACTTTTCTGATATTTCTAAAGAAGTACGTTTTATAGGTTCTGTAGGTCTTACTTACAAGCTTCCAGTTAAGGGATTAAGCTATGAAATTAAATATGGAGGTAATATTAGAACAAAGGATAGAAGACGATTTTATGGACTCAGTACTTTCCAAGGTTTAAACTCCAATGGAACATTACAAATAAGTACTATAAACGCTAAAACACATCAGTTCAATAATATAGTTAGATTCAATAGAAAGTTTAACAGAAGACATAGAGTTAATGCAATGGTTGGTTTAACTTATGATGTTAGAGATGTAGAAAATAGTATTTATGCTGTTGAAGATTTTCTTACTATGCAATTTACAACCAATCAACCAGCTTATGGAAATGTTGTAACCAGACCATTAACATATGTAAAAGCTGATCAGCAGATATTTTCTATGTTAGGTCGTGTTAATTACACCTTTGATAATAAGTATATTTTAACAGCAACTGTTAGACGTGATGGAGTTTCAAAGTTTGCCCATAACAATCAATATGGTGTATTCCCGTCTATAGCTTTTGCTTGGAATGCTGGAAATGAAAGGTTTATTCAGAATTTAGATATTTTTGAAAGTTTAAAATTTAGAGCAGGATGGGGACAAATAGGTAATCATGGTATTGGTCCTTATGGATCTTTATCTAATTATGGAGTATCTAATCTGTACGGAAATGCAGACGGTGGCACAAATGTTCCAATAGCACTACAAAACTTATCTAATCCAGATTTAACATGGGAAACAACTGAACAATCAAATTTTGGTGTGGACTTTACTACATTAAATGGAGTTGTTTCGGGAAATATTGATGTTTATGACAAAATGACTAAAGATTTGTTGCAAAACTCTGAAATCCCTCCTTCATCTGGATTTACAAGTATTTTGGTAAATAAAGGAAATATAACGAACAAAGGAGTTGAACTAGCACTCAATATTACACCTATATCAACAGATGATGTTGAACTTAGTTTTGGTGGAAATATTTCATTTAATAAGACTCAAATTGTAAACCTAGAATCACAACCTTTACAAGGCTTTTATGAAAACGGTGTTTTAACCGATAGAAGATTCTATTTTGGAAATTCAATTAGTAGAGGCAATTATTTCAGATATCCTGCGAACGTATTTGTTGAAGGAGAAGAGTCTAGTCTTTTTTACGGATTTGAGACTGATGGAATATACCAAACAGAGGATACTGATCTAGTTGAAGGTGCTGTCGCTGGAGATGTTAGAAGAGTTGATCAATTGACCGAAGATACAGATGGAGATGGTATTTTAGATTCTGGAGATGGAATAATCGATGAAAAGGATAGAACATTTATTGGAAATCCAAATCCTGATTATGTGTATGGATTCAATTTTAATTTAAGATATAAAGGATGGAATATAAGTGCTTTGTTTAATGGAGTTTACGGAAATGATATAGCCAATGGAATGTTATTACAACTAGATAATGCAGAGGGTAGAGAATTTGCTAATATTATGCCTCGTGCCTATTATAACGCTTGGAGACCAGATAATCCGTCTAATACACATCCAAGAATTGGATACAGAACTGAGGGACAAATAGCTATAACCGATCGAATAATTGAAGACGGAAGTTATTTAAGATTAAATAATTTGACTATTGGATATGATATTCCAGTAAGTGAAAATAAATTTATAAATAACTTAAATGTTTACATAGCTGGTCAAAATTTATTTACCTGGACTAATTACAGTGGTTATGATCCTGAAGTTTCTACATTCTTATACACAGGTTTGATCAATGGAGTTGATTGGAATAGCGGTATTAATGCTAGAAATGTTTTGATGGGTGTTAACATTAAATTTTAAATTAGAAATTAGAAATAAAATAAAAAGTACAAGTATTAAAAATTAAAAATTATGAAAAATTTAAAAATTATATTATTAACGTTTATTGGATTGACTTTCTACACATGTGATTTAGAAGAAGATCCAATATTTCTAGATGCAGAAGCTACATATGCAGACCTTCAAGTTGCTAGGGGTGCTTTAGATGGGATATACCAACAATTAAGTTCATATATGGCTATGGAGCAACGTATTTTTGTTCTTAATGGTTTTTCAGGTTTATTTGTAACAAAAAAGAATGGAAACAGTAATAATAATGTAAACAATATTAATCTTTTCTCTTTAAAACCTACTTATGACAGAGATTCACAGAATATGTGGCAAGGTATGTATGCTGCAATTGGTAGGTGTAATGGAGCTATAGCTAATATCACAACTTATGATTCACCTACTGAAGCATCAGAATTAGGGTTTAATGATATTGCAGGACAAGCTTATTTTGTAAGAGCTTGGTCGTATTTAAATCTTGTACGTTTGTGGGAAGATATCCCTCTTTGGTTAGAACTTCCAGATAGTGATAATTTAGCCAAGCCAAAAACTTTAGCAAAAGATGTATATGCTCAAATTATATTAGATGCTCAAATGGCTACTGGTCTAATTAATGGAAATACTGGTGCAGGTTATCCAAAACAATATGCTGCAAATATGTTGTTAGCTAAAGTTTACATGACATTGGCTACAAATCCTAGTCTAAGAGCTGATGGAATTTCTGAAGCTCAATATTGGCAAATGGCTTATGCGGTACTT
>JABHBC010000180.1 GCA_018674025.1 Flavobacteriaceae bacterium | reverse complement strand
TTGGAGTAAATAAACAACGTACTGGAGAAGGTAAGCCAAAGTTTTATGATATTGAAAATTTAACCTTTAATTACTCCTATAATCAGATAGAACACAGAGATTATGAAATAGAAGATCTGTTAGACCAAAATGTTAGAGCTGGAGCTACTTACAATTTTAACTTTAATTCAATTAAATTAGAACCATTTAAGAAAAATGATTCTCTGTTTACCGGTAAATACTTTAAAATTTTAAAAGACATTAATTTTAACTTACTACCGACTAACATCTCTATAAATACAGATTTTATTAGACAGTTTAACAAACAAAAATTTAGAGAATCAGAATTAACAGGTGATAACATTTCAGTAAATGAGCTTTTTAGAAGAAATTATAATTTTGATTTACAATACAACTTTAATTATGTAATCAGTGATGGCTTAAATTTTAGTTATAATGCTTCGAATAATAATATTGTTAAAAATTATTTTTTAGATGACAATATAAATGGTGCACAGGATTCAACACTTGATGTTTTTGACAGATTTTTTGATATTGGAGATCCTAATAGACAATCTCAACAATTTGCAATTAATTATGAGCTTCCATTAAATAAAATACCAACATTTAGTTTTCTAAAAACTTCTTACTCTTACACTGGCGATTTTCAATGGCAAAAGGGATCCGATTTATTTGGAAATTTAACTCTCAATGGTGAGACCTATGATTTAGGGAATACTATTTCAAATGCCAATACTCATAATATAAATAGTTCATTAGATATGACTAAGTTTTACAGATATGTAGGCTTGGTTAAAAACAATAGGTCTGGTGATAAACGATCTTTTGGAGCGCAACGAAATTCTTCTAATAATAATAAGTTTAGTTTTAAAAAGACTGTAATTGATCTTTTAACTAGTGTTAAAAGAATACAAATTAACTACTCTGAAAACAATGGTTCATTTTTACCAGGGTATTTACAAACACCAGATTTTATAGGCTCTTTTAGACCATCTTTAGGATATGTTTTTGGAAGTCAAAGAGATATTAGATATTTAGCTGCACGAAATGGATGGCTTACTGTGTTTCCTGAGTTTAATCAACAGTATACTGAGGTTAAAAATAAGAATCTAACTTTTTCTGCAAACCTAACCCCAATAAGGGACTTAAAAATAGATTTAACAGCAGGTAGAACTTATTCGGAAAACTTAACCGAGAATTTTAATACAATAGACTTGGATGGTGATGGCTTAAGTGATGATTATAATCCTTTAATTCAAAATACTCTAGGAAATTTTAATATTTCAACTGTATTAATAAAAACAGCATTCTCTAACAGTGATGAGAATAATTCTGAAACTTTTGACACCTTCAGAGAAAATAGATTAGTAATTGCAAGAAGATTAGCTTTAGATGCTGGAATTGATTTTACTAATCCAAATAATTTTGAAAACGGTGATTTAAGTGGTTTTCCACTAGGTTATGGAAAAACTAATCAATCAGTTTTACTGCCAGCTTTTTTATCTGCATATACTGGAAATGATCCATCCACATCTAACATGAGTGCATTTAGAAATGTTCCTATTCCAAATTGGTCTTTAAAGTATACAGGTTTAATGAAATTAAAATGGTTTAAAAAGAACTTTAAAAGATTGTCTATTTCTCATGGATATAACGCAATGTATACAATTAATCAATTTAGATCTAATTTGGACTTTAATCCAGGAAACCCTGAATTAGATTTTAGTTTACAAAATCCAAATGTTTTAGATCAGTCAAACAATTATAAAAATGAATTTTTATACAGTAATATAAACCTAATGGAACAATTTAGTCCTTTGTTTAAATTAGATTTTGAAATGAAGAATTCTGTAAAAATATTAGCGGAAGTTAAAAAAGATCGATTATTATCTTTAAGCTTTGACAATAATTTATTAACTGAAATTCAAGGAAATGAGTATATCTTTGGTTTTGGATATAGAGTTAAAGATTTGAGAATAAGGTCAAGTTTAGCTGGAGCCAGCCAAATTATAAAAAGTGATTTAAATATGAAATTAGACCTTTCTGTTAGGAATAATAAAACAATTATTAGATATTTGGATTTAGATAATAATCAAGTAACTTCTGGTCAAACGATATGGAATTTTAAATATTCTGCTGACTATGATTTTAGTAGGAATCTAACGGGTATATTTTATTTCGATTATTCTTTTTCAGAATATGCAATATCTACAGCGTTTCCTCAAACAACGATTAGATCTGGCTTTACAATGAGATATAATTTTGGTAATTAATTTTTAATAAAATAATAAAATGAGCACACCTTTAAATTTAAAATACACAAAAGATCACGAATGGGTATTAATTGAAAATGATATAGCAACTGTAGGAATTACAAATTTTGCTCAAGGCGAGTTAGGGGATATAGTTTATGTTGAAGTAGATACTGTTGGAGAAAAATTTGATGCAGAAGAAGTTTTCGGATCTGTTGAAGCTGTAAAGACTGTTTCTGATCTGTTTTTGCCACTAAGTGGTGAGATAATTGAATTTAACGAGTTACTGGAAAGCGAGCCTGAAAAAGTAAATGATGATCCTTATGGAGAAGGATGGATGATTAAAGTTCAAATCAGTGATTCGTCTGAAATAGAGAATCTAATGTCTGCTGAGGATTACAAAACAATGGTAGGTGAATAAATTCAATTTAATTGTTGCGCTAACATATAGTGCTTTAATTATCTATTTAGGATTGTCTGAATCTGATTCCATTTCATTTTCTAATTTTCGTATTAATGACAAACTAGCCCATCTTTTGTCTTATTTATTTTTTTATTTTTTATGGCAAAATTTTTTTGTTAGTTGGTTTAATGATAAAGCATTAACCAATTTATTTGTTTTTGCATTAACATTTGGAATTTTAATTGAACTAGGACAAAAATATTTAACTCTTACAAGAAGTGCTGAATTTTTGGATGTTGTGTTTAATCTTATAGGAATTCTATTAGTTCACATATATTTTAACTTAAAAAAAAAGAAAGATTTAAAATTATAATCACTTGCTTTTTATTCAAATAATTGGTTATTTTACCAAACCACAATCAAAAAAATAAAATATGGAGTCTAAAAAAAATCCAAAAGCAGACATTTCTAGAAATGCTTCATTGTATTTTGCAATAGGATTAGCTTTGATGGTGTTTTTATCATACATGACTATTAATTGGAAAGTTTATGATAAAAGTGCTATAGATATAGGTCTTGTTAACATGGATGAATTAGATGATGAAGAAATTCCATTATTAGAACAGGTTGTGCCACCTCCACCTCCACCTCCACCTCCTGCTGCTCCTGAAGTTATTGAGATAGTTGAAGATGAAGAGGAAGTTGAAGAAACTGTTATTGAATCTACTGAAACCGATCAAGAGGAAGAAATGGAAATTGAAGATCTTGAGATCGAGGAAGTTGAAGAAGATATCGAAGTTCCTTTTTCAGTTATAGAAAATGTTCCAATCTTTCCTGGATGTGATAAAGGAAATAACGAAGCAAGACGTAAATGTATGTCTCAAAAGATTACAAAATTTGTTCAAAGAAAATTCAATACTGATTTAGCAGGGGACTTAGGTCTTTCAGGAAGACAAAGAATTAGTGTTATTTTTAAAATTGATAAAAATGGTGATGTAGTCGGTGTTAGAGCCCGAGCTCCACATCCAAGGTTAGTAAAAGAAGCTACTAGAGTAGTTAATTTACTTCCTAAAATGAAGCCTGGTAAACA
>JABHBC010000020.1 GCA_018674025.1 Flavobacteriaceae bacterium | reverse complement strand
AGTGCTATTTATAATGCTTCTGATACTGTATCCATTGACCCTAAATTAAAAAAAATAACACTATATAATAATGCTAGACTTGAATATGGAGATATGGAAATTACTTCTGGAAAAATTGTAATTGACTATGAAAAAAATGAAATATATGCAGGAAGAATTAAAGACACAAGTGGGGTTTTATCTCAGTCACCTGTTTTTAAAGAAGGGAATGATATTATTGAACCTGATTCAATTAGATTTAATTTAGACACAAAAAAAGCATTAATTTTTAATTCTAAGACTGAACAATCTGGTATGAACATAATTTCTCAAAAGACTAAAAAAGAAAATGATTCAGTATATTTTATGGATCGAGCAAAGTTTACAACTTCGGTTGATTTAGATAACCCTGAATACTATTTCTTATTAAGGAATGCAAAAGTTGTACCGGGAAAAAAAATTATTACTGGACTAACAAATATGTTCATTGCTGATGTTCCCACCCCAATTGGATTACCTTTTGGATACTTTCCTTTAACAAAAAAAAGAACTTCTGGTGTTATATTCCCATCTTTTGGTGAACAAAATGATAGGGGTTATTTTTTACAAAATGGAGGTTATTACCTTGCTATTAGTGATAATATTGATTTGGCTTTATTGGGCGATTATTATACTAATGGAAGCTATGGATTTAGAATGGAAAATAATTATGCCTATAGGTACAAATTTAGAGGCAACTTAAGTTTTAGGTATGAAAATTTAATTAAAAGTGAAAGAGGTTTCCCTGACTATTCTAAAAGTTCAATATATAATTTAAGATGGTCACACAATCAAGATGCAAAGTCTAATCCAAATTCTCGTTTCTCTGCTTCTGTAAACTTAGGTAGTAGCAAATACTTTCAGCAATCTATAAATCAATTAAATGCATCAAGTTTTTTAAATAACACCTTATCTTCTTCAGTTTCATATTCTAAAACGTTTGTTGGTGAGCCGCAAGTTAATATGAGTTTAACTGCAACTCACACCCAAAATACCAATACTCAAACTATCAATATGACACTACCAACATTTCAAGGAAGTGTTAGTCGAGTTTTTCCATTTGCTCCTAAAAATGGTACTAAGAAAGGTATAATTCAAAATATAAATTTACAATACAATGTTCGTGGAGAGAATAGAATTCAAACAACCGATTCTTTATTTTTTAAAAAAGAGATGTTTGAATCTGCTAAGTCTGGCTTTCAACATTCCATACCACTGAGTACAAATTTTAAATTATTCAAATATTTAAGCTTTTCAACAAGTGCTAATTATAAAGAAAATTGGACTTTTAATACGATCTCTAAATCATTTGACAATGAAACAAGTGAGGTTTTAACTCAAGAAATAAAGGGTTTCGACTCTTTTAGGACTTATAACTTTTCATCTAGTTTAGGTACAACTGTTTATGGAATGTATGATTTTGGAAAAGAGAAAAAAGTCCAGGCTATAAGACATGTTATGAGACCATCTGTAAGTTATAGTATTAATCCAGCTTTTAATGATTATTACGAAACTTATGAGGTAGTAAACGCAGACGGATTAACATCAACTGAACTAGAATACACCAGATTTGAAGGCTCGATATTTGGTTCACCAAATAATAATTTTTCAAGTTCAATAGGACTGTCTGTTAGTAATAATCTTGAAGCAAAAGTGACAGACAGTGATAGTACTAATACCGAATCTAAGAAAGTAGTGATTTTAAATAACTTAAATTTCTCAACTTCATATAACATGGCTAGTGACTCACTAAATTGGAGTCCAGTGAGATTATCTGGAGGAACACAATTATTTGACAATAAAATGTCTGTAAATTTTGGTGCAACACTAGACCCATATGCATTAGATGAAAACAACAATAAAATAAATGAGTTTAATATAAATTCAGGAGGTAATTTATTCAGATTAACTAGCGCTAATTTAACCTTCAATTATTCTTTATCAAACAAAGGAGATAAAAACAAATCAAAATCTAATAGCAGATCTATTAATGAGTCTTTAAGAAGTGGAGGAAGAGATGATGATTTATTTGGTCAATCTATGGATTTTGCTGACAGTTCATTTTTAGACGATGAAGATGAAAAAGAAGAAGAAATTCCGAGTGAATTATTTAATTATACAATTCCTTGGAGTCTTAGAGTTGCTTATGCTGTAAACTATAATAATAGTAGAAATCAAAAAGAAATATCATCACACTCTATAATGTTTTCAGGAGATTTAGACATATCACCAAAATGGAGCGTTGGAGCATCATCTGGATATGATTTAAAAAACAATGGAATAACCTATACACAGTTACGTTTTGAAAGAGATTTACTAAGCTGGAGAATGAATTTTAGCTGGATCCCATTTAGTTCTAACTCACAATGGAACTTTTTTATTGGGATTAAATCGGGAATGCTTAGTGACATTAAATATGATAAACGTCGTCAAAGAGATAAACAACTTTAAAAATAAATATTATGAAAAAAGTTTATAACACATCTGATGCTCCATCACCTCTTGGTCCATATAATCAAGCAGTAATGGCTGGCAATATGTTCTTTACTTCAGGACAAATTGCAATAAACAGTAAAACAGAAGAGTTGGTCACAGATAATATAAAAGATGAAACAAAGCAAGTGATGGAAAATTTAAAGGCAGTTTTAAATTCTGCAGACCTTAATTTTACAAATGTTATAAAAACATCAATATTTATAACATCTATGGATGATTTTAATGATATAAATCAAGTATATGGTTCATACTTTGATAAAGGTCAAGAGCCGGCAAGGGAAACAGTTGAAGTTGCTAAGCTTCCAGCAGGTGTGAATATAGAAATTTCAATGATAGCTATTAACTAGCCAAGTAAACCAATATGATATTTTAGTAAGCCATCTATAGGTCTTCTAATGATATTTCCTGCCTTTAACCCATGGTTATTTAAACATTCAACTAATTCTTCTTTAAGGTAATGAGCAATAGATCCAGTGAAATGAATAGGAATTTCTTTAGCATTAGTAAACTGTAAGATTTGTCTGGTTATAAAAATATCCATTCCTCTTTTAATAAGCTCTTGAGCGTAATCAGTGTCCTTGTTCTCGATAAGAAATCTTGCAAATTTTGCTAAGTAAGTATTTGGATTAGGTTTCTTGTATAAATGATTTTTGATTGTTTCTGCATCTAACTCAAAATTTTCTTTAAATTTTTGAGCAATATTTTCTGGGATCCTATTAAAATAATAGTCTCTTAAAAGCTGTCTACCATAATAATTACCACTTGCATCATCCATGAGTATATATCCAAGTGAAGTGATTTTTTGAATGACATTTACACCATCAAAGTAACTACAATTAGATCCTGTTCCTAAAATACAAACTATAGATTTTTTATTTATATCAGCTGTAGCGTAAATCGCGGCAAAAGTATCCTCTTTAACCAATACTTCAGCAGTTTTAAAGATATTAAGAAAAACACCTTTAATCATTAATCTTGGTGGCTCAGTACCACACCCAGCTCCATAGAAATATAATTTAGTAACTGATTTTCTATTTTGATATAAGTCAAAATTATTTACAATTCTTTCTTCAATTATATAGTCTGTCAGTACTTGAGGGTTTAATCCAAGTGTTTGTGTTTGAAATAAAATCTCACCTTTATTATTTATGGCAATCCAATCAGTTTTGGTAGAACCACTGTCAACAATTAGAATCATATATTTTATGAATTATTTATTATTGATATAAACTATTAAATCAACTAATTTACTTGAGTAACCGTATTCGTTATCATACCAGGAAATAATTTTAAAGAATTTTGATCCTAACTCTATACCTGCATCAGCATCAAAATTACTAGTATGTGTAGAACCTATAAAGTCTTGAGATACTACTGCATCTTCGGTGTAGTTTAAAACTCCTTTAAGTCCATTTTTTGATGCAGCTTTAAATGTATCTTTAATTTCTTGGTATGAAGTGTCTTTGTTTAGTTTTACTGTTAAGTCAACAACAGAAACATTTGCAGTAGGTACTCTAAAGGCCATTCCAGTAAGTTTACCGTTAAGTTCTGGAATAACTTTACCAACAGCTTTAGCCGCACCTGTTGTAGATGGTATTATATTGTTAAGTGCTGATCTTCCCAGTCTGTAGTTTTTAGCTGGCCCATCAACTGTT
>JABHBC010000179.1 GCA_018674025.1 Flavobacteriaceae bacterium | reverse complement strand
TGAAGATTATGTTCCAATATTTTCTAAAAATTTAAATAAATTATTATTAATCAATTCTATTTTTCAATATAATAGCTTGAAATAAATTAGAGTCTGATAAAAATTTTGTTTTTTTGTATATATTAAATATAGTGCATAAGTAAATTATTAAAAAACTAAAACTAAAAAAAATTGAATTCAAATCAATCAATTTTAAACATTGTTAAACAAACAATTGATTTACAAAGTGATAGCATTAAAAATTTAAATAAATATTTAAATGTTGATTTTGTTGATTGTGTACAATTAATTTTAAAATCAAAAGGAAGAGTTATTGTTAGTGGTATTGGTAAAAGTGCAATTATTGCTCAAAAAATTGTAGCTACATTTAATTCTACTGGCACTCCTTCAATTTTTATGCATGCTGCAGATGCAATACACGGGGATTTAGGCTTAATTCAAAAAGACGATGTAGTTATATGTATTTCTAAAAGTGGTAATACACCAGAAATAAAAGCACTAATTCCATTTATTAAAGCGAATGACTCAAATAAACTAATTTCAATAACCGGAGATATTAATTCATTTTTAGCAAAAAATTCAGACTTTGTACTAAATTCAAGTGTTGAAAAAGAAGCTTGTCCCAATAATCTTGCACCTACAACTAGTACCACAGCTCAATTGGTCATTGGAGATGCAATTGCTGTTACTTTATTAAAACTAAGAGGATTTGATTCAAAAGATTTTGCAAAATATCATCCAGGTGGAAGTTTAGGTAAAAAATTATACTTAAAAGTCAAAGATTTAATTGATACTAAAAACAAGCCGGTTATACATACAAATGCCAATATAGGTTCAGTCATCGTTGAAATGTCAGAAAAAATGTTAGGCGCAGTGGTTGTATTAGATGATTCAAATAAAATAATGGGTATTATTACAGATGGTGATTTAAGAAGACAGCTTGTTAAAAGCTTGAATATTTCAGAAATTAAAGCTAAAGAAATAATGACAATAAATCCATTAGTAATTAATTCTAACACTATGGCTATTGATGCTTTAAAACTAATGAAATCAAAAAAGATATCACATTTAATAGTTGAAGAAGATAACAGATATCATGGTATTATTCATATTCAGAATATAATTAAAGAAGGTATAATCTAATTTTATGGATAATAGTAAAGAAATGTCATTTATTGATCACTTAGAAGAACTTAGGTGGAATGTAATTAGGTCACTTATTGCAGTTGTGACTATGGCTTGTGTTTGTTTTATCTTTAAAGATTTTATTTTTGATGTGATAATATTTGGTCCAAAAAAACTATCATTTCCCACCTACAAATTCCTATGCAATGTAGCAACCTTTGTAAATATAGAAACTAATTTTTGTGGTGAGGAATTTCCTTTTGTAATACAAAACAGAACAATGGCAGGTCAGTTCTCTGCTCACATATGGACTTCGATAATAGGTGGATTTATAATATCATTTCCTTATATAGTATATGAACTATGGAAATTTATAAGTCCTGGAATGCATGAAAATGAAAGAAAAAAATCAAAAGGATTTATCTTTATAACTTCTTTATTGTTTTTTATTGGAGTTTTATTTGGGTATTACGTTGTAACCCCTTTTTCAATTAACTTTTTAGGGTCTTACCAAGTTTCTAAAGAAGTTTTAAATGAAATAGATTTAAGTTCTTTTATAGGTTTAGTTAGATCATCTTCTCTGGCTTGTGGTTTAGTCTTTGAATTACCTATTATTATGTATTTTTTAACAAAAGTTGGTTTAGTTACACCTGAGATACTAATAAAGTACAGAAAATACGCGTTAATCATGGTACTAATATTGGCGGCTGTAATTACTCCTCCCGATGTAGCAAGTCAGATAATTGTTGCTATTCCAATTCTTATACTTTATCAAATTAGTATCTATATTTCGAGAATCGTTATTCAAAAAGACCTAAATAAAAGTTAATATGATATTAAAAGCTCAAAATTTAATGAAGTCATATAGTGGAAAGAAAGTTGTAAAAGATATTTCTTTAACTGTAAACCAGGGGGAAATTGTTGGTTTATTAGGACCAAACGGAGCTGGAAAAACTACTTCTTTTTATATGATAGTAGGACTGATAAAGCCTAATGGAGGTAAAATCTATTTAGATAATCAGGAGATTACTAAATACCCTATGTATAAACGTGCGCAAAGCGGTATTGGTTATTTAGCACAAGAAGCATCAGTTTTCAGAAAGCTAAGTGTAGAAGACAACATACTTAGTGTACTACAGCTAACTAGACTTACAAAAAAACAACAATTAGAGAAAATGGAATCACTAATTGATGAATTTGGCCTTAATCACATTAGGAAAAATAGAGGTGATTTACTTTCAGGGGGAGAGAGAAGAAGAACAGAAATAGCCAGAGCATTAGCTACAGATCCAAGCTTTATTTTATTGGATGAACCATTTGCTGGAGTAGATCCTGTAGCTGTTGAGGATATTCAAAGAATAATTTCAAAATTGACTAAGAAAAACATTGGTATATTGATTACAGATCATAATGTTCAAGAAACATTAGCAATAACTGATAGGACATATTTAATGTTTGAAGGAAACATATTAAAGGACGGAAAACCTGAAGAACTGGCAGAAGATGAAATCGTTAGAAAAGTATACTTAGGTCAAAATTTTGAACTCAGAAAAAAACATTTAAACTTTTAAATTAGTTTCTAAAAGCTAAAAAAGAAGTTAAAAAATAAATCAAAAATATTAATGGAATTGAAATATAACTCATTGTAAAAAATAGTATAATAGAGCTACATATTATAAAATAACGAGAGTTGTTTAATTTATTAAAATCATAATCTTCAAACTTCAAGGAAATAAATTTATATTTCGAATTCATCAAAAAACTAGATATAAGCACAAGTGCAATTAACAGAAAATCATTTGTAACTGCATCTACGATAAAATCATAATTACTAGTATGAAATATTAACAATAACGATAAAATTAATATCGTATTAGCAGGAACAGGTAATCCTAAAAAATAGTTCTTATAATTTTCCTGAATATTAAATTTCGCTAATCTATATGCAGAAGAAATAGTAATTATAAAAGCAAAGTAAGCAAACCAGTCATCTGAAATAATTGAAAATGTCAAATCATTAGGTATCTTAAATAATCTAAAAATGATAATACCTGGAACTAAACCACTGGTGATTAAGTCAGCTAGTGAGTCTAACTCTAAACCTAATTTAGATTGAATGTTAAATTTTCTAGCAAAGAAACCATCCAAAAAATCAAAAACTATTCCTATAAAAACAATTAAAGCAACTAAGTAAACATTAATTTCATTTTCAAATAACAAAACTGTGGCTATACACCCACATAAAAGATTCAATAAGGTAAATAAATTAGGTATATGTTTTATCATAATAATAATTTAAATGTAAAAGTAATAAACTAATTTTGTAATTATTATTATATACACAATAAGCTTTAGTTTAGTTTGTTTATAAAGTATGAGATTTTTACGATATTTTGTTTTCTTATTTTTTGGGTTAAGCCATTCACAAAATAATTCAAAATACTCAAATGAGTTTATGAATATTGGTGTTGATGCATCTTCCATTTCAATGAGTGGTGCAGTAACTTCCTCAGTTGACGATGTAAATTCTGGATATTGGAATCCTGCTGGATTAACAGCAATTGAACAAGGTGAAATATCCTTAATGCACTCAAATTACTTCGCAAACATTGCGAATTATAATTACATAGCTTATGCTAAACCTATTGATAATCAATCTGCAATTGGATTATCAATGATAAGATTTGGAGTGGATGATATTTTAGACACTACTCAATTAATTGATGATCAAGGGAATATCAATTATGACAGAATTAACTTATTTTCTGCCGTTGATTATGGGTTCATTATTTCTTATGCAAGAAAAATGTTAACCAAAGAAATCAGTTATGGAATAAATACTAAAATAATTAGAAGAATTATTGGTGACTTTGCTTCATCTTGGGGTTTTGGTTTAGACATTGGATTACAATTAAAAACATCAAACAATTGGAGATTTGGTTTAATGGCCAGAGATATTAGTACAACTTATAATTCATGGTCAATTAATGAAACCAGGTTAAGCGATATACAAAATGCTATTGAGGGTCAAAATCAAGATGTACCTAATTCTACTGAAGTGACAATACCTAAAATTCAATTAGGTATATCAAAATTACATAATATTAATTATGATTACAGATTACTTACTTCATTTGATCTAATTATGAAATTTGAGCAAAACAACAATCTCATATCAACAGAATTTGTAAGTATTAATCCAGCAGTTGGTTTAGAACTAGGATATACAGACTCAGTATTTTTAAGACTAGGTATTGGGAATTTTCAAAATGAATTAGATTTTGATAATAGTACTAACATGACTTTTCAACCAAATTTTGGTTTAGGTTTTAAATTTAATAATTTAGAAATTGACTATGCGTTCACAGATGTTGGTGACCAAAGTGTTGCTCTTTACTCAAATATATTTTCTTTAAAAATTGATTTTGATATATTTAGATAATTATGAAAAGTAAAATTTTTACAATCTTCTTTTTTTTATCAACTGTTTTGGTTGCTGAAACAAATGATTATATCATTAGTGTTCTAACAATCGGTCCAGGCAATTCATTAAGTGATTCATTCGGACACAGCGCAATAAGAGTTCAAGATAAGTCAAAAAACTATGATCTTGTCTTTAACTATGGGGTATATGACTTTAATGACCCTAACTTCTACACAAATTTCATAAAGGGATACCTAAATTACAACCTAGGTGTAAGTTACTACGAGGATTTTAAATCTAGCTATATTTCTAACAACAGATCTATAAAAGAGCAAGTTATATTGTTTCCAGAAAAATTAAACAAAAAAATAGTTGATCGTTTAATTTTTAACTCAAAACCTGAAAACAAAAACTATCTCTATGATTATTTTTCAAACAATTGTTCAACAATAATTAAAGATATTATTGAAGAATCTTTAATCGAACATGATTATAGAAATGATTACTCAGTTGAAAACAAAAGTAAAAATACATACAGAAATTTGATATATGAAAACATCAACAAAAATAGCTGGGGCTCATTGGGAATTGACATATGCTTGGGTTCATATATAGATCAAGAAATAGATGTTAAAAAAAATACTTTCTTACCAGAATATTTATTTGAGTATTTAAATTCATCATACTACAAACATCCAGACCTTAACAACAATATAAAACTTGTTAAAAAAATTAATTTTATAAATTATGAGAATAAAGAATTTCAGAATTTAAGTAGTAACACTTTATTTTATTCACCTTTATTTATTTTTATAATTTTATCTAGTTTCTTATTGTTTATAAGTATAAGAAATCTTAATAATAAATCCGTACAACTAATATTACAATCAACTCACATTATAACTTCAGTAATTGGCTTTTTACTTTTGTTTTTATGGTTCTTTACCGATCATTACACTTCTGCATACAATTACAATTTACTTTGGGCTAATCCATTAAATATAATTTTAATATTCAAGTCTATCAATAAAAAGTGGAAAATAGCTTTACTAAAATTATTACTACTTTCATTAGCTCTAATTGTGCTGCATTCTATAACAAATGTTCAAGTTTTTAATATTAGTTTATACCCATTTTTTATTTTTTTAACTTTTAGATATTACCAACTTATTAAGAATTATTAAAATTGAGATGATCTTCAAAGTATTTAGATATATTTCTTTTTGTGTAAGCTCTGTTGACCAACACTCTGTACATTCTCCGATTGTTTATAAACTCTTAACTGACTGTATCTACAAAATGGATAAAAAACTTATTTTGAAAGATATGTCGATAGTAGAAAAAAGCATTTTACATAAATATCAAAATGAATTTAAAGTAAGTTATGTTGATAATATTTTTGCTGCAGATATTAGTGAATTTACAACAAAAGGAGATAAAATTATAATCATAAAAAATATAAGAAATAAAAATCAATATTATCATTGGAAAAAAATAATCGTTGATAAAAAAATTAAGGTAAGTTTAGATTTTTATTATTTTGGAATAATTATTAACAAAAGTGAAAATCTTCAAAAACAAGATTATCAGATTAGATTATAATAATTAGTATATTTAGATATCTTTAATATATAACTATGAAAATTTACACAAAAAGCGGCGATAAGGGTAAAACTTCTCTAATTGGTGGAAAAAGAATTAGTAAAGATGATATTCAAATTGATGCATATGGAACAATTGATGAATTAAATTCTAACTTAGGATTATTAAGAGATTATTGCTCTACAGACAGTGATAAAAATTTTATTTTAGATATTCAAAAAGACTTATTTATAATTGGTTCTTTATTAGCCATAGATTATTCAAAAAAAAACAAAGCAGATCATATTGGTTTTTCAAAAAACAAAACTATTTCAATTGAGAATAAAATAGATGAGATTGATTCAAGCTTGCCTAAAATGACCAATTTTATCATTCCAGGTGGACATGTAACAGTTTCTACTTGCCACATTTCAAGAAGTATTTGCAGAAGAGCTGAAAGAAAATGTATCAAGTTTGCGAAACAATTTGAATTAAATAATGATATTTTAATATATCTAAATAGACTTTCTGACTATTTATTTGTTTTGTCTAGAAAGATTAGTTTGGACACAAATACTCAAGAAATTAAATGGATTAATAAGTAATTGTGAAATAATATTAAAATAATTTGTGTAATTCCACTAAAAATTTATTTTTGCAAATTACTTAAATGATATATTATGTATTGGACCCTAGAATTAGCATCTTTTTTAAGTGATGCTCCATGGCCGGCAACAAAAGATGAGTTAATTGATTATTCCATTAGAACTGGCTCTCCATTAGAAGTTGTTGAAAATCTTCAATCAATTGAAGATGAAGGTGATTTATATGAATCAATTCAAGAAATTTGGCCAGACTCCCCCACCGATGAAGATTATCTTTGGAATGAAGATGAATATTAAAAAAAAGTCTCTAATGAGGCTTTTTTTATTTAATCATTTCTTCAAAAGAAAAGCTACATATTGTATCTTTGAATTCTATTAAAAAAAAATATGAGTTTTTTAAATTCAGTACTTAAAATTTTCGTAGGTGATAAATCTAAACAAGATGTTAAAAAGATATCCCCTATTGTTAATTCAATAATATCATTAGAAGAAAAAGTATCATTACTTTCTGATGACCAATTAAGAAATAAAACTCAAGATTTTAAATCTTTAATTAATAACTCTTCCAAATCTCTTAATGATCAAATTGTCAAATTAGAATCTGAAGTTGATTTAACTCAAGATTTTGACAAAAAGGAAAACTTATACAATGAGATTGACAAACTTAAGGATGAAATATATCTTTTAACTGAAGAAACTTTAAATGAGATTTTGCCAGAAGCTTATGCTGTAATTAAAGAAACTGCTAAACGATTTAAAAATAATAAACAAATCAAAGTTAAAGCTAACAACTTTGATAGAGAGATTTCTGGAACCAGAGACTACGTGAATCTAAATGATGATTATGCGATTTGGAATAATTCATGGGATGCAGCAGGAAAACCAATCACTTGGGACATGGTACATTATGATGTACAACTTATAGGTGGTATAGCTATGCACCAAGGTAAAATTGCTGAAATGCAAACTGGTGAAGGTAAAACCTTAGTAGCTACTCTCCCAGTATACTTAAATGCTCTTTCAGGTAAAGGAGTTCATTTAGTTACTGTAAATGATTACTTAGCTAAAAGAGATAGTGCTTGGATGGCTCCAATTTATGAATTTCACGGTTTAAGTGTTGACTGTATTGATTATTACAAGCCTAACTCTGAGGAAAGAAAAAAAGCTTATCAAGCAGATATAACATTTGGCACAAACAATGAATTTGGATTTGATTACTTAAGAGACAACATGGCTAATTCACCTGATGACTTAGTACAAAGACCACACAATTATGCAATTGTTGATGAAGTTGATTCAGTTTTAGTTGATGATGCTAGAACTCCGTTAATAATTTCAGGAGCCACACCAAAAGGAGATATTCATGAATTTAATGAATTAAAACCGAAAATTGAAAGTATCGTTTCTGTTCAAAGGAAATATTTAACTAGTTTGTTATCTGAAGCAAAGAAAATGATTTTAGATGGAGATGAAGAAGAAGGTTCATTCAATTTATTGAGAGTTTACAGAGGTATCCCTAAAAATAAAGCATTAATTAAATTTTTAAGTGAAGAAGGAGTAAAACAATTACTTCAAAAAACTGAGAATTTCTATATGCAAGACAACAATAGGGAAATGCCTAAAATAGACAAAGAACTATACTACGTTATTGATGAAAAAAATAATCAAATTGATCTAACTGATAAGGGAATTGAGTTTTTGTCTGGAAAAGATGATCCAAACTTTTTTATTATGCCAGAAATAGGCATTGAAGTATCAAAAATTGAATCACAAAATTTTGAACCTAAAAAAGAAGCTAATCTGAAAGAAAGTCTTTATCGTGATTTTGGAATTAAATCTGAAAGAATTCATACTCTGAGTCAATTATTAAAAGCATATGCATTATTTGAAAAAGACACTCAGTATGTTGTCATGGAAAATAAGGTTATGATTGTCGATGAGCAAACAGGAAGGATAATGGATGGCAGAAGATACAGTGATGGATTACATCAAGCTATTGAAGCCAAAGAAAATG
>JABHBC010000178.1 GCA_018674025.1 Flavobacteriaceae bacterium | reverse complement strand
GGATTAAATCTATAGATATTAAATCTGAAGATATTTTTTCGAAGATGAGTAATTTTTGGAAAAAAACTATGATTAATTTAGGAGGGGAATATAGTATTTGGTCTAATGCTCCGGAAGATCTATCCCATAACTAATAAAGTAAGTTTGTTCTTTATAAGAGAAGTAATCTTATCTGTAAAAACTTTTTTTCTAAATTTACGAACAGGTTGAATTCCGAAATTTATATTTGAAATAAACAATTCATCAGATTTTTGTATGTCAAAAACAGACAAAGGTTGTTCAATTATTTCATATCCTTCGATATCATTATTTACAAGCTCAATTATTTTAGATCTAATCACATTGTTATTAGTACCATCTTTTAATGATGGAGTAAGAACTTTGTCATTCATAATCATGAAAATATTACCATTTAAAGTCTCTGAAATAATTTTAGAATTATTTAAGATTACACAATCATTAAAATCATTTTCCTCACAATATCTTAATCCAATTCTTTGGATTAACTGATTATTTGTGGTCAGATTTGATAATAGTCCAGTATTTTTAAAATAATCTTTAAAAACATCTAAAGTATATTTTTCAAAATTATTAATAGAATAATCAATCTTGTGAGCGTCGTAAATATAATAATTTACAGATGTAGGGTTTATATTAGTCGCAACGTTGTTACAGATTAAAATTCTCATTAATATTTTTTCATTAACAAAACCAGATTTAATGTAAAGAGATAACAATTGCTCTTCTAAAAATTCAGGAGTAAAAGACATTGGTATTTTAATTTTCAAAATCCTCATTGAGGATAAAAGATTAAAATAATGTTCTTCGTAAAAAAGGACTTTATTACTACTTACAATTAAGTTTTCAAAAATAAGGTCACCAGAGATAAGGCTAGTATTAAATATAGAAATGAAAGCATCATCATTTGGATATATTTCTCCATTAATGTTTACCATAATTGCGCTAAGATGAACCTAGGATTTTTTTAAGATCAGATATTTGATTTGTCCACAACATTTTAGATTCCTCCATTTCATCTTCCTCAGCAAAATCAGTAACGATAAGGGAAACATCTTTAGTTATGTCATCAAATTGAATTCTAAATTCAAAATATGAACTGGCTTGATCATCTTCAAGCCATTTAAAACGAATTTTTTCATTATTTTTTTTACTTAAAAGTTTTGCACTTTCTTCTGCACCATCCCAAATAAAAATATAAACTTCACCTCTATAATTTACATTATCTGCAAACCATTCTGATAAACCAGATGGAGAAGATATATATTGAAAAAGAAGTTTTTCAGAGGCCTGAATAGGAAACTCCATTTCGTATTTAATTTTTTCGCTCATTTGTTTAATATTAACAGATGTAATATATACATTAATTATGAAGTTTTATAATAAAAAAATATAAATATTAACTAAACAATTATTGTTCTATATAATTTTAATTTTATATTTGCACCACCTTAAATATGGCGAGATAGCTCAGATGGTTAGAGCGTCGGATTCATAACCCGGAGGTCCCGAGTTCAATTCTCGGTCTCGCTACTATTTTCAATAAACTTTATTTTTTCAAAAACTCAACTATTTTATCAATCGAAAGTATCTTTTGACTTCCATCAGTCATGTTTTTTAAGCAATAAGAAGAGCTCTTAACTTCATTATCATCAACAATAATAACATAGGGCACAGCAATATTATTTGCATATTTTAATTGCTTTTTTAAGCTGACAACATCAGGGTAAAAATCAGTATTAATATTATTTAATCTTAGTTGATCAACACCTTTTAAAAGATAGTTTAAATGACTCTTATTTGTGTTTGTAAATAATACTGTTGCTTTTGTTTTGTTTATTTTTGGGAATAAGCCTAAAGTTTCCATTAATATATAAATTCTATCTAATCCAAAACTTACTCCAATACCACTTACATCATTAAGACCAAATACTGAAGTTAAATCATCATATCTTCCACCTGCGGCAATTGATCCAATATTAACTTTATCACTAGCATTAACTTCGAAAATAGTACCGGTATAATAACTCAAACCTCTTGCCAAAGAGGTATCAAGAACTAATTTAGTTTTTCCAAGATTCTTTAATGAAATAAGATTGTAAATTGAATTTAAATCTTGTACTCCCTCTAAACCAACAATACTTGTTTTAAATAAATTATTTAAAGAACTAATTGAATTAATGAAGTCATCCTTAATAGATAGGTAATTAATCAATATAGGTTTTAAAGAAGGATCTAAGCCTAATTTTATAAGTTCACTAACTACTTTATCCTTACCAATTTTATCAGTTTTATCTAAAATTACAGTCAGTTCAATTAACTTGTCCTCAAGTTTAAGAACTTCGGACAAACCAATGAGTATCTTTCTATGGTTAACTCTTATTTTACAATCAGGGATTTTCAAACTATTAAAAACATCTGAAAATAAATGAATAAAATCAACCTCCTGAAGTAAAGATTTTGATCCTATAACATCTGCATCACATTGCAAAAACTCTCTAAATCTTCCTTTTTGAGGTCTGTCTGCCCTCCATACTAATTGAATTTGATATCTCTTAAATGGTAGACTAATTTCGTTTTGATTTTGAACAACATACCTTGCGAAAGGAATTGTGAGATCATACCTTAAAGCTTTATCTGAAATACAAGAAGAAATTAAATTAAGATTTTCAGAAAGAAGTGTTGAATCATCAACATTTTTTTTAAAATTACCTGATTTTAATATTTTAAAAATAAGTCTATCTCCTTCATCTCCATATTTACCTAATAAAGTTTCAGTATTTTCAAAACTTGGAGTTTCAATTGGTGAAAATCCAAACTTATTAAAACTGTCTTTTATTGAACTGACAATAAAATCTCTTTTAAAAATTTGAGTTGAGTTAAAGTCTCTTGTTCCTTTGGATGTTAAGGCTTTCGCTTTCATTACAGAAATATATACAATTATTAATTAATTTAATAACTAGGCAATAATTAATTCAACAAAATAATTAAATAATTCACCCTTGGTAATTATACCGCCTTTT
>JABHBC010000177.1 GCA_018674025.1 Flavobacteriaceae bacterium | reverse complement strand
TTGAAAATCTTCCAGTAGCTCAGTTTTATCATATAAATGTAGATAATGAATATCCATATAACGTGTATGGTGGCATGCAAGACAATGGATCTTGGAGAGGGCCAGCTTATGTTTTGAGAGATCAAGGAATAAGAAATTCTTATTGGCAAGAGATATCTTTCGGAGATGGATTTGATGTAGTCCCTGACAAGGATGATTCTAGATATGGTTGGACTATGAGTCAACAAGGATATGTAAGCAGGTATGATTGGAAAACAGGTAATAATTATAACATTCAACCGACCCACCCTGATGGTATAACAAACCTAAGATTTAATTGGAATTCAGCTATAAATATAGATCCATTTGATAATAGTACCATTTATTTTGGCAGTCAGTTTGTTCACAAATCTGAGGATAAAGGTTTGACATGGGAAATAATTTCTAATGACCTTACAACAAATGATCCCAGTAAATTAAAACAATCTGAAAGTGGTGGGCTGACTATGGATGCTACTGGAGCAGAAAACCATTGTACAATTTTAGTTATTGAACCCTCTGAAGTGGAAAAAAACATGTTATGGGTCGGTACTGATGATGGAAGAGTTCATTACACTCTTGACGGTGGTTCTAGCTGGATAGAAGTAAGTAAAAATATTAAAGGTTTGCCAAAAGGAAGTTGGATACCTCAAATTAAGGCTTCAAAAATTAATAAAGGTGAAGCTATATTGGTAGCAAATGATTACAGAAGATTTAATTACGAACCATATGTTTACAGGACAGTGGATTATGGAAAAAAATGGTCTAGAATTGTAGATTCCGAAGATGTTGAAAGTTATGCATTATCAATTATACAAGACAAAATATCTCCTAATTTATTATTCCTAGGAACAGATGATGGGCTTTATGTATCAATTGACAATGCAGATAGTTGGTTAAAATGGACAAAAGACTTTCCTACTGTTCCAGTAAAAGATTTAGTAATTCAGGAAAGAGAAAATGACTTAGTTATTGGGACTTTTGGTAGATCTGCGTGGGTAATAGATAACATAAATCCACTGAGAGAATTAGCTGACAATTATTCGCTTTTAGAAAATAAAATAGAGTTATTTGAACCATCAACATCAGTACTGGCATCTTATCAACAACCTACTGGAAGTAGGTTTGGTGGAGATGCTTTATACAATGGTGAAAATAGAAGGTCTGGTGCATTAATCTCATATTACTTTAACACAAAAAAAAGTAATGATACTTTAAATAAAGAATTGAAAGACAGTTTGTTTTTGAATATTTATGACGATGAAAGACTAATTAGAACACTTAAGAAAAAATCACCAAAAGAAAGTGGGTTTTACAAGTGGACGTGGAGAATGGATGAAAAAGGCAAAGAAAGACCATCTAGAAAAATAAGGAAAAATAAATTTGAATCTAGTGGAGTTTCTGTAAAAGAAGGGAATTATAAGATTGAACTTACATATAATGATGAAAAATCTTATTCGAGTATCAATGTTATAAATGACCCAAGAGTTGATGTTAATGAAAATATTGATCAACAATATAATTCATTAAAAGAAATTGATAACCTTTTACAAAAATCAGCTGATGTTGTAAGACAATTAGTAGAAAGTAAAAATATTGCCAATGGTTTAAAATCAAGATTAAATAAACTTGATAAAGATAAATTTAAAGATGAAATAAAATTATCATCTGAAATGGTTAAACAAACAGATAGCTTAGTGGCATTATTTTTAGGTAAAATTGACAAAAGACAAGGGATAACTAGAAATAAAGAGAGTAATGTTCAGGAAAAGATTTATAAAGCTTATTATTATATTAGTTCAAGACCTAACGGAAATACAATCACAGAGACTAATCTAATGAAACATGCTAATAACTCACTTAGCAAAGCTATTAAAGTGGTTAATGCATTTTTTAAAGAGAAATGGAAAAGTTATAGAGAGCAAATGGATAAACTAGAGTATTCAGAATTTAAAGAAACAATTGAATTTTAAAACATATGGAAATTAATAACTTAAAAGATATTGGAAATTTTATTTATAAATACAGATTTATATTAATACTAGCGCTTGTCATAGGTTTTTCTTACGGATTTTTAAAACAAAAATCAAACCTAGACTCATCAATTAGTGATGGCATTAATATAACAAAGGTTGTAGGTTCCCCGGAATATGAAAATGCATCACTAAATATTAAGTCTATAGATATGGGCGATGAAAAATCAAAATTCTCTTTTAATATAGAGAATTATGATCTTGGTATACAAACTTCTAAGAACTTTGATTATCAGCTTGCAAATTCTGCAAAAGGTCAACATATACATTTTATTGTTAATAATGGGCCTTACTCTGCTCATTACATAGACAGTTTTTCAAAAGATTTTGAAAAAGAGAGCAATGTAATACTTGCATTTTTGTCAAGGTCATATCACGAGTCTGTAAAAAATAAAAATGCTTTCATATTAACCCAAGTTGGAGAAAATCAAGTTAATCTAGAAAGCGAATTTTTATTTTACAGTAGACCAAAAGGAACTTATAAAGGGGCTGATACAGAAAGGTTATTACTTGATTTCTATTTAGTTAATACAGAAATTTCCAGTAACGGAAATAAAGTAAGAGCTACAATTCAAGACAAAGAGTTTATAATAGATGAATGGGCTCCTTATTATATAGAGGGACTTCCCAAAGGAGAGATTAATATTAAGCTTGAGTTAATTGATTCAAGTGGTAATCTAATCGAAACTCCTTTCAATCCCTCAACAAGAAAAGTAATTTTAGAATAAAATTATTTTAATTGCTACAATATAAATTAATATATAATTAATTATTTCATAAATATAAATAACATGCAAAAAACACTCCTTACAATTTTAATACTGTTAGGAATAAATTCTTTTTCACAAGAAAATATTTCATACCAAAAACCTTCTTCTGAAATATTAGACTTAGTTGAATTTGATAGACCTCCCTCAGTTATTTACGATAATAATAAAGATTATTTGATTTTTTTATACAGAAGTAACTATAAATCAATTGAAGAACTTTCTACAAAAGAGTTAAGACTTGCAGGACTTAGAATAAATCCTAAAACTAATATTGGTAGTAGAATTACATATTATAATAATATTAAGTTAAAAGATTTTAAT